>CBERPN010000054.1:0-17550 GCA_965524675.1 uncultured bacterium | reverse complement strand
CGGTAGTCGCATTGCTGGTGGCGATAGCCCTTGGCTTGTCGGGCGATGAGCGCGGCGTGGTGGTGATTCAATCGGCGATGCCACCAGCGGTTTTTACGATGGTGGTAGCGATGGAGCACGACCTCGAACCCGAGCGTGTCACCGCCAACCTGGTCAACATGACTTTGCTTTCGCTCGTGACCTTGCCTGTGGTTCTTGCGCTGGTGGTGGGTTGACGAGGGGCTCAGCTGTTTTGGGTGCCGACCTTGAGATCCTTGAACGGCACGCCCTTGTCGACCGACGGTTCGCGCGGCAAACCTAGAACTCGGTCGCCAATTATGTTGCGCTGGATTTCGTTGGTGCCGCCTGCTATTCCGGCTTGAAAGCTTGAGAGTGCGCCCTTTGACCAACGTGCGCCTTCGGCGTTGGTGGAGTCCCATGCCAAGCCTTCGGCGCCAACTATTTGCATAGACAAGTCTCGGGTCATGTTGGCAATCATTGCTCCATGAAGCTTGCCGAGGGATCCGCCCGGGCCGGGGGTCTTGCCAGCCTGAAGCTCGGCTCGGGTTTGCATAGCCACCAGACTTTTAGCTGTTTCCGAACTGTATAGACGCATGAGATCTTGGCGAAGGTTGGGGTCGTCGATGACGTTGCGTTTGGTCGCGGCAGCGATAAGGCGGTCGGCATTGTCGTGGGTGACGCCGCTCGACGCGCCTGTTCCGATCGCGACCCGTTCGTACATGAGCATCGCTGTGGCGAGGCGCCAACCGTCGTGAAGTGGCGGTACGAGCCAACTCTTGGGGATGCGTGTGTCGGTGAAAAACACTTCGTTGAAGTGCATCCCTCCGTCGATCTGATGGATTGGACGGATCTCGACCGAGGGGTCGTTCATGTCGACGATGAACATCGAAATACCGGCGTGCTTAACCTGTTCGGGGTCGGTTCGAGCTACGAGAATGCCGTAGTCGCAAAGATGGGCCAGGGTGGTCCATACCTTCTGCCCGTTGATGATCCACTCCTCACCATCGAGATTCGCGCGGGTTTGCAGGCTCGCCACGTCCGAGCCTGCGCCGGGTTCAGAGAACATCTGGCACCAAACGTTTTCGCCGCTGATGTTTCGGGTCATGAATTCTTGCTTTTGTTCCTCGGTGCCGAACTCGTTCAATACCGGAAGGCACATCCCATGGCTGATCGTGAGATCGAACGCCATGGTGCCGTAGGCCGCCATCTCTTCGCGCCAGATCCGGTCGTGGCTCCGGGTCAGGCCGGCACCACCGAACTCCTTTGGGTAGGTGAGGCCCGCGAGCCCGGCTTTGGTGAGAGCAGCCTGAAACAGCTTGGTCTTGGCCATGCTCTTTTCGCTGCGAGGATCATCGATCGACCGTTCGAACGCATTGTCGGCAAGGAAGGTTTTGCAGCGGAGCCTAAACTCTTCAGTGGCTTCAGGCGTGAGCGTGTCGGACATCGTGATGCTTAACTCCGTCGGTCTAGAGGTAGTGCGTTCACTATGTCCTAAAGCAATGCGGAGTAGTTAGTCGAGCTCGAAGTCGTTCTAGATCTGGCGGCCCCAGCCGCCAGATCTAACACCAGTTCGGATGTGGTTGAACAAAATCTGCCCGATCTCCTTGTAGGTCTTGGGAGCTGGCAGAATGGGAGCCGTGACATCGATAGAGCGAGCGGATCCAGCTGCCATCGCCAGCGGTACGAACGACTTGACCGACTCCGAAGCCTTGGTCGACGCCCCTGTTTCAGGCGTCGATAGTGTCGAAACCGTGCCCGCTTCGTCGATCGAGGAAGGCTTTAGCAAAAGCATTTTCGTCTCGGCGGTGCGGTGTTTGCTCACCTATGTGATCTTCCCGTTCGTAACGCCGTTCTACGGTTTCGCCTCGAGTATTGGCCCCTGGGTTGGGGTGACCCTCGGAACTTTCGCAATCTTTGCCAACCTGTTTAGCATTCGCAGGTTCTGGCGGGCGCAGCACAAGTGGCGCAGGCCGGTAACCGTTGTACACGTCGGAATCATCGTGCTGCTCGTAGTGCTTGTCGTGGTCGACCTAGGCGAACTCTTCACCTAATCGAAATTACTGTGCCCAGCACCGGTAGCCGATCCTGACAACAGTAATTTGGGTAGGCGGGCCGAATTTACTGTGCCCAGCACCGGTAGGCGGTCCTGCCAACAGTAATTTCGGGGTTAGGGGCGGAGGTCGAGCAGTAGTTCGGTGGTCATCTCAGCCGACAGAGCTTCGCTGTGGCGGTACTCGGGGTGCGTGATTTCAAGGATCGCGCCGCCGGTTGCAAACTCGGCGACCTGGCTAGTCGACAGAGATGCACCCAAGTAGTGCACTGCCGAGGTCATGTCTTCGCGGGTTAGCTGTTTTTCGTGGTCGCTGTCGAGTAGCAGGGGTACCGAATCGTCAGCGATTCTCAGGCTTACCGAACGCTCGATGTTGGCCAATTTTGGAATCCACTCGCGCAGCAACTCGTCGGTGGTCAACTCGAGAAACATCGTTGCCTTGAGTTCTCCCGGTTCGGGAATCAACGGGTTGTAGGCGCGGAGTTCGGTCTCGATACCCTCGTCGCTGTCGATGCGCTCGACTCGCGCCATCTCTTGGATCTGGAAGCGCATGGTGTCGCGGTTCTCGAACAAGAAGGTCACGAAAGGCCCAACGCCGATACGACGGCGCTTCTTTACAGCGATGACGTCCGCTCGGAAGGCCTCGCGCTCGTTGGCGTAGGCACGGTGGTCCGAGATGTCGACCAAAGACAGTTTTCTACTCATTGGATACGCCTCTGTAGCTTCTTAAGTTTGCGGGTTTGCGAAAGTTGGGTCGTAGTTGGGTATGTCAGGCTCGGCAGCGATTCCGTAGGCCCGAGCCACCAGCGAGATCGGGTGCTGGGGAACCGAACCGGTTTCGAGGGTGATACCACCGTTTGCTAACGAGCAGTCACCCGCTACGACGTCGGAGTCGTTCTTGATAATCATCTGGCCCATCTTCTTGGCCACCTTGCGCGCCATGTCGTAGTACTCGGCTCGCAGGCCCCACATGCCGTCGATGCCAGAGCACTCGGCCACAACCTTTACCTTTGCTCCCGTGAGTTTGATAAGGTCACGGCTCTTCAAGCCAATGTTCTGGGCGCGAAGGTGACACGGTGCGTGGTAGGTAACCGACGCTGGAATATGGCCTGTGAACTCGGTGTCGAGTTCGGTGTCGTCGGCCTTGTGCACTGCCATCAAGAACTCTGCAGCGTCTTGAGTGCGGTCGGCGACCAACTGAGCGTCGGGACCACCCACGTAGTCGACGTAGTCGCGCTTAAGTATGTAACCGCAGGTGGGCTGGGGAACGATAACGGTAGGCGATTGACCCTTGCGGTCGCCCTCGCGGATCGCTTCGGCCAGCACCGCGATATTCTTGCGGGCTAGCTTTTCGAAGTTCTTAACATCGCCCTCGTGCAGCCAAGGTGCACCACAGCAGTTCTCGCCCTCGGGGAGGGAACAGTGGATGCCGTTTCGTTCGCAAACCTTCACCAAGTCGTGACCCACCGTCACATCCTGGTATTCGACCAGACAGGTTGGAAACAGGATCGCGTCAGCTTGCTTTGGTTTGCCCAAGCTTGAGCTGCGTTTCTTGAACCATGTCGAGAAGCGTTGCTTGGCGTAGGGCATGAGAATGCGCTCGGCCGAGATTCCTAAGGCTCGCTCGACTAGTTGGCGGGGCCTTGAGCCGGGTGTTGCGAGCGCCATTTCGGCGATTGGTGAGACGACCGCGTTGGCGTTGAGCGATCCGATTAGATCGGTCTTGGCGAGTGCGTAATCGGTCGCCAGATGCATTGGCTTCTTCTTACGATCATCGTCGCGGTGGGCGATCTGTTTTGCCCGCAGCATCAAGCGTGGGAAGTCGAGGTTCCACTCGTGCTGATCGGGGGTGTATGGGCAGTTGACGTAGCAGAGCTTGCAGTTGAAACATTCGTCGACAACCTGATCTTGTTGCGCTGTGGTCAGCTTCGACACGTCTTGGTCGTCGTGCTGATCGACGAAATCGAACAGGGTCGGAAACGATGGGCAGAACTTGAAGCAAAGCCGACAGCCGTGACACAGGTCGTAGACCCTGTCGAGCTCGGTACGAAGATCTGTCTCGTCGTAATATTTAGGGTGGTAGGGGTCATAGGTCGTGGTCAAGACAACTCCTTAAGGGCGAACTATAGGGTCCGAGCGCACTAGGGCGCTGGGCTCGCGCTGAGTGTTGCAAGTTGTGGCGCCCCGGCTCCAGAACTTGGTAAGAGAGCGAAGCGAACGACGGCCTACGTGACGCCAGCAACACGCACTTTTAGAGCACCCGAACCGCATGGTTCGGGTGCTCTGGCTAAGCAATCACCATCGCGCGACGTGGCGCGCTAGCGATGTCTATTTAGGAAACGTTGGCGAGGCCCTCGCCAAAACGCCCTGCATGGCTCTTCTCGGCGCGAGCCAAGGTCTCTAGCCATTCGGCGATTTCCTCGAAGCCCTCTTCGCGGGCGGTCTTGGCGAACCCCGGGTACATCTCGGTGTACTCATAGGTTTCACCTGCGACCGCTGACCGAAGGTTGTCCTCGGTGTCGCCAATGGGCTCGCCGGTGGCCGGGTCGCCGACCTCGGCGAGGTACTCGAGGTGGCCGTGCGCATGGCCGGTTTCGCCTTCGGCGACCGAACGGAAAAGCATGGCGACGTCGGGATAGCCCTCGATGTCGGCTTTCTGGGCGAACCAGAGGTAGCGGCGGTTGGCTTGGCTTTCGCCAGCGAACGCATCCTTTAGGTTGTCGTGGGTCTTGCTGCCGTCTAGATCGGCCATGGGATTGCTCCTATTTGGGGTTATTATGTGGATCTTGTGGTCGCGTTTCGCAGTCGTTGCAGCGGCCGCGAAACGTGATTTCGGTTGAGGCGACGGCGAACTGGTCGGCACTGCCAACAGGTGGCCGTACCGCGTCAAAGTCGGCGTGCACGTCGAATACCGCACCACAGTCGTCGCAGACCAAGTGATGGTGCGGGTCGAGCGTGGTGTCGAAACGAAATGAACCAGTGGCGAGGTCTAGTTGGGTCAGTTCGCCAACCCTGACTAGGTCGTTGAGGGTCTGATATACAGTTTTGAGTGAGATCGTGGGCAGCTCGTCGACCACCGCTGCGTACAAAGAATCGGCCGTCGGGTGGGTACCGTGCAACTGATCGAGCGCGCTGAAGATGTGCTGGCGTTGGGGCGTGATTCGTAGCCCTTCAGCCCGAAACACTTCGCAAAGCTCGCCAACCGACTTCATCGATGATGACACTATCAACAATCGTTGTAGATAAGGACCTTGGCCGAAAAGAAACTTAGGAACCGTCTCAAAGTTGGTTAGTCAGCCGTTAGCCATAGGAGCACGGCCTTAACCCGTCGATGGATATCGGCTTCTTCACTTACTCCAAGTTTGGAGAAGATCGAGTTGATGTGCTTTGCGACGGCTTTGCTGCTGAGCACCAGTTCAGCAGCGATTGCGTCGTTGTTCATACCTTCGGCGATTAACGCGAGTACCTCAGATTCGCGAGGGGTCAGGCGGTCGACGGCTGATGAGCTTTGGCTCTGAGCCTTGACCAAGACGTCGATGATGGCGGAGTCGACCGCCGAGTCACCAGCGAGTACGGCCTTGATCGCCCGCTGAAACTCAACCACGTCGCCGATGCGGTTCTTCAAGAGGTAACCGAGCCCGCTTGAGCCATGCTCGAACAACGCCATGACGTACTCGGGCTCGGAGTATTGAGAGAGCACGATTACCCCCATCGAGGGATAGCTATCGCGAAACCGAATCGCAGCCGCAATGCCTTCGTCGGTATGGGTTGGTGGCATTCGGATATCGGTGATGACCACATCGGGGCTGAACTCGATCACCGCAGCCTCGAGCGATTCGAGATCGCCGCACTCGGCCAGAAGCTCTACACCATCGATCGCAGCGAGGATCGCGGCAACGCCCTCGCGAATCAGCAGGCTGTCGTCGGCGAGAACTATCTGAATTTTCCCCACTATTGCGGCTTCCCCAGGTCGGTCGTGCCCCACACCTCGCTCGATGCGTGGCGCCCGTTCACACTATGACCCCTAATATGGGGCTGATGGTGGGATTGCTGACAACTTCAGAGCCGCGCGAGACCCGCGACCGGCGCACCATTGAGCAGATCGACAGGTTCGTTCGGTTCGATCGCGCTGGCGCGTTAGTGGGTGGCGTTCTTGCAGCGATTGGCAATGCCATCTTTATTCGTGAGCCGTTGGTCTATTTCGTGTTGCCTGCTCTGTCGGCGCTGGTGTTGCTCCTTACAGTCGCCCGACAACAGTTAGGTGCCGGAGAGATAACGCGATCTCTGGCATTGATAACGCTTGGCAACTGGTTGGTCGCTGTCGTTGTCACGTTCATATTTTCGTTCCTTTGGCCGGTGATGATCCTTACCACGACGATGCCGCTGGTTCTCGCAACACCGCACCTGCGCGCCCGAGCCATGCTGAGGTACATCTTGGGGGCGGCGACCGTGGCCACCTCGATCGCGGTCTTGGGTATTTCGCGCGATGACGACAGCGCGATCGAGGACATCGACGACACGTTTGAATTGGTCTTAATCACCAGCGCGATATTTGCTCAGATGACACCGATTGGATTGCTGATCTGGCATAACAACGAACTCCAACGCGATGCTCTCGACCAGAGCATCGACCTGAACGATGAGTTACACGCGGCGCAAGGCGAACTGGCTGCAGAGAGAGAACGCCTTGTCGAGTCGCGACGGCGCGTTGTTGAAGCCGGTGATTTCGAGCGAAGCCGGATCGAACGCGACCTACACGATGGGGCGCAGCAGCGACTTGCAGCCTTAGGTATGCGACTGCGAATGTTGGCTTCGCAGTCGACAACTTCGGCGGAACAGGCTGTGCTGGCCGGGTTGGTCACCGAGTTGGAAGAAGCGACCGACGAATTAAGAGATCTGGCTCATGGCATCTATCCGCCGCTGTTGGCCAACCGCGGTCTTGGTGAGGCGATCACCGCTGTTGTTAGGCGCTCGCCAGTGTCGATCGAGCTAAACGTCGCCAGTGCTGGACGCTACGACCCAGGTGTGGAAGCAGCGTTGTACTTCACCGTTCTGGAAGCACTGTCGAATATTCATAAGTATTGTCCGGACTCTTCAGTGGTCGTTTCATTGGCTGAAGAACAATCGTCGACTCTGGTTCTAAGAATCATCGATGATGGTCCGGGATTTGAACAGGGAGCTGGAGTGAGAGGCAAGGGTCTGCTCAACATGGCCGACCGGATCGCATCACTCGACGGCAGGTTGGCGGTCTCGTCGCAGCAGGGCGGGGGAACCAGCATCACCGCCACTGTTCCGGAGCCAAAGGGGCCTAGCCAGTAGGTGAGAGTGATCTGCCCGGAAGCTGTTGTTTACCACTCATGTCGCCTACGGCGACGGGCCGTTAGGCCCACGGAGCATGGCGAGTGGGTTCGCTTCGCTCGCCTACTCGGCGGGTCCTAAGGCCCAGTAACCATTAGCGCTCGGGGGTGCAGGAACTACCCCAAGACACTCCTTTGCACCATCGAAGGCGCAGCTTCAAGCGAACACCTAGAGTTCAACAATGGTTTGGCTCTCGATACCGGCCTGGGTCAACTCGCGGGTGGTGAGGCGACGGGGATCCCAAGTCGAATCGTCGTGGCGAAAGGTGTCGACGGGGTAATCGTGATCGACTCGGACGACTATCTATATATCGGTGGCGCTTGCCCCGATTTCGGGCCAAAAGGAAAGCCAAAGAGAAGTAAGAAGACCAGCCAGAGCGTCGCTGACTCGTCGCTTGTTACGGCAACGCCATCGGGACAACCCTGTGGGATCGGCTTCTCGCTCGGCGGCAACATCTCGTTTGAGTACGCAACCGTAAACCTTCCCGAACAAGCTGCGGGCTTCAACGGACACGTGATTGTCGATGCGGTTGTCCCCGTATATGCCGGGCTCGAAATCGACGGCACAACGGTCATCGGTGTCTACGACGACCACGTACAGTTCGGAGGCGAAGGTGCGATTCAGACCAGTGTCCCCGGGGTCGGATCGGTTGCCCTTGGCTATGGTGCAGTCGGTTTCACCGCAGACGCCCGCCCTGGTCGCGAGCGAGTGGAGTTCTGGAGCTCGGCGGCAACCGCTGACGAGCCCATCGTCATCGGGTTTGGCGATACGGAAATATCCTTTCCTGCCAACGGCCAGGAACGCTCGCTGAGTCAATTCTTCGCAACCGCACCCGACAGCAGCGGTGTTTGGACAGTCGACCCTCGCAGCAACTTCGTGGTCAGCGGTCTGTCATCGTTTGGAGTTGGAGCGTTAGCCGAGTTGGCGGGGATAGATCTATCCGACATGAGTGTCGCCACCGCGACTCTGCGGATTGGCAGCGAGGGAATCCGGCTTCAAGGGTCGGTGAGCCGGGGAATCCATCCCGATATCGAGTTTCAAGGCAGTGCTCGGATCGACGCCTTCTTGAGTTTCGCCGATTTCGCTGATTCCTCGTTGGAGATCAGCGGATCCTTTGCAATAGGGGGTGTCGACATTGGGGGTCAGGCGATGCTCAGCATCGATCGCCACGGGTTTGTGGTATCGGGCGAATTGGTAACACCGATCTCTCGAGTGGAACTAAGCGGCTTCATTAACGAAACGGGAGCTCAACTCTCGGGAACGCTCGAGGCAACACTGGGTTTGAGCGCTCTGTCCGACGCAGCGATCAGCGGCATCGACGACGCACAACGAGAAATCGATCGACTCGATACCACTATCGCGTTGATGCGTAATCAGGTCCGCAAGGAGCGTCGGACTGCCGACAGGGGGTTTCGTGATGCGAAGGCTGCGCTTGGGGCGGCCAAGGCTGAGGTGAACAAGATCCGCGGCAACATCGACTACAACAATCGGCTAATCCGTGGTCTTGAGACCGAGTACGTCAACCTGGAATGGTACGAATGGCCGCGAGGTCTAGCGATATTGGCAGAGATCGCGGCTCTGGGTACGGCGAACGTCGCCCAAGAGGCGGCGCTAGTGGTGGCGATCGGTGTGCTCGACTTTGCTATTGAGGTGCTTGAAGGTATCCGCATCGTGATCGATGCTCTTCCAACCGACCTCGATCTGCGAATCGTTGCCTTGTTCGTCGCTCGCGACGCCGCGACGGTGTTGCTCGACATCGCTCGGGAGGCTGCGAAGGCGATCGATTTTGGAGGCAACGTGCACGTCGAATTGTCTTTCTCGCTCGGTACTCAAGGGCTTATTGCCGATGCCTCTGCGCAACACTGCGACGGTGATGGCAACAACTGCGTCGCCTTGGCTGCAGCGTCGCTGACCATCGCCGAATACTTCGAGATTTGTGTAGAGCCGTTCGGGCTGCCGCTCTGCGCAACGATCTGACCACTCAACCCTGTTCTGGCGGTTGGTCACCTATTTCAGAAACGCACCATTAGTACCCGGCGTCGATATCGACCAGGCCTACAAATGGTTGGTTGTTGAGGTAGCGGCGAGTGTTTTCTTCGACCCGTTGGGCGATGAGGGGTAGGCCCATCTCGGCCGTGTTGGCTACGTGGGGAGTAATGATGCAGTTGGGGATGGCCCAGAGAGGATGGCCGGCCGGGAGCGGTTCGGGGTCGGTGACATCGAGTGCAGCACCAGCGATTGTTCCGGACTCGAGCGCGGCGACTAGGTCGGCTGTGACCACATGGCAGCCGCGGCCGACGTTGATCAACCATGCGTCGTCGCGCATCGCAGCGAGTGCGTTGGCATCGACGAGGCCGCGGGTTTGTTCGGTAAGAGCCCAAGCGACGACGACAACGTCGGCCGTTGCGACAGCGTCGTGCAGGTTAGAAACGGCCATGGTCTGTGCAGCGCCCGGAAACTGCGTAGCGCTTCGCCGCACCACTGTCACCCGGCATCTCCAGGGCTCGAGTAGGCGCACAACTTCGCTAGCGATACCGCCAGCACCGAGGATCGTGATGTTTGCGCCGAGTAGATTGCGACCGGTTCGTTCTCCCCAAGATGTGGCGTTGGAAAATCGCCAGATGTTGCGAAGACCCGCGAGCGCTAGGGTGATCACGTGTTCGGCCACGGGCAGCGCGTAGCTGCCCTTGCCACAGGTAAATGTGTAGGCGGGATCCAAATAGGTGCCGAAGGTTTCAACCCCGGCGTAAGGAAGTTGCACCCATTCGAGGTTGGGCATCTGTGCGACCACGTTGGGAAAGCTCGCGGCGGCGCCCGGATCGGCCCAGATGAGACCGGTCGCCGTGGACAGCGGAGCGATGGTTCCTCCGGCCCGAACGACAGCAGCGACGAAGGCGTCGTGCATTTCGACAAGAGTGCCGGGAGCGACGGCGATCGAACGAGACATCAGTGGTTCAAGATTACGGCGGCAGCCAGTGCGTCACCGGTTGGTAGGCCTTCGCCAGGGCCGATAATGGTCAACTGGTCGTCGGCCTCGAGGATTAGTTCATCGGTGGCACGGATCACCCGCCCCTTGCGCCGGACGGCTTCGAAGTTCATTTCGACCGGGAGGTCGAGGTCGCCGACACGCAGCCCGATAAGACGTCCCACCGGAAGCTCGGCCATTAGTGTGTATTGCTCGATGGCGAGTTCGGGCAGTAGCGCCCGCTTCACTTCGCTCTCGAAGCCGGCTTCGGCCATCTCGCTGCCAGAGTCAGAATGAAGGTAGGAAGCGAGTTCGCCGGCGAGTCGGAGTGCCGGGCCCGCAGCGTCGTTGCGGCCAGCCAAGAAGAAGAGGGCGTTGACGATCTCGCCTCGGCCGCCCCATTGAGCTGGGATACGGATTCCAGCCGCCGCACGAACGATCACAAGATGCTCATCGTCGATGTCAAAGAATGCGACCGGGGTTGCGGTTGGGTACTTCTCCGACGGCTGAATCCATAGCGAGCCGGTTTCGAAGAACTGCGCGGTTACGTAGGCCTCCTCCAGGTCAAGACGGCGTGCTAGGACCTCCGCGGCACGGTGCGCGGCCTCGCCAATATCGACTCCTTCAGAGATGCTGAGCACCGCTGCCCGGGCGATCAGCCCCGGGTACTCGTCGTCGACACGAAGGCCGTGGCTTTGCATCGCGGCGCTGATCTCGCGTTCGAGCTGCTGGTCGGCAGAGCGGCCCCAGCGTTGGAACACGTGGTAGATCGCACCGGCACGATTCGCCCGCGACCGGCCGTAAACCCAGTAGAAAGCCAAGGCGGCAAGGATCATCGTGCTCACCAGGATCAGTGGTAGCGCTCCGAGCTCGATAATCAGCGCTATGGCGATGACGATTCCGGCGATTTGTAGGTACGGAAAGAAGGGGGCTCGAAACCCGGGGGCGTACGACTTGATCTGCGACACTCGCAAAACAATCACTGCCAGGTTGACGAGGCCAAGCGTGAGTAACACGAAGGCGCTGGCCAGCTTGGCGATTGCCGAAACGTCGAACGCTGTGACCACCACAGCCATGCCGGCGCCGGTGACGACAACCCCCGATACCGGAGTCTTGTTGGCGTTCACTTTCTGAAACAGCGGACTCAATAAGCCGTCGCGGCTCATCGCCAACGGGTATCGGCCAGCCGCTAAAATTCCGGCATTGACTGCCGAGGAGAAGGCTGCCAGCGCTGCGATAACGATAAGCACAGCACCCGCCTGGGGTAAGACTGCCTCGGCTGCAGAATGAATCGGGGCAAGATCGTCGTGCAGCTCCGACGCTGGGACAACGGCCACCGTTACTAGAACCGCAAGGGCGTACAACAGCGTGCTGATCCCCAGCGACAAGGCCATCCCTAAGGGAATCGTGCGTTGCGGGTCTTCGATCTCCTCGGCAACGCTCGCCACCTTGGTAAGACCGCCAAAGGAGACGAACACCAACCCGACCACTGCGAACAAGCCGCCCGCACCTTCGGTAAAGAACGGATCTAGCGATCCAGCGCCGTCCGAGATGTTTGGCAGCCCCGCGATGAGAAAGACTGCCATTGCCGCTAACACGAAGGCGACGAGCACGAGCTGCACCGATGCGGTTGTCTTCGATCCGCCGATATTTAGCAAAGTGAAACCGGCGATGAGCGCTAGCGCCAAAGGCTTGGTTGGGATGTCGAAGACGATGTTTAGATACGCGCTCATCCCGATTAGGGCGAAAGCATCTTTCAGCACTAGCGAAAGCCAGGTACCCATACCCGCAACCATGCCCACCGCTGGCCCGAGGGCACGTTCGAGAAAGTAGTAGGCGCCGCCAGCGCGGGGCATGGCGGTGCTGAGCTCGGCAACGCTGAGCATCGGGGGGATAGCGAGCGCACCGGCGATCACATAGGCAACGATTGCCGACGGACCAGCTTCGGCCGCAGCTAGCCCGGGCAGTAAGAAAAGTCCCGAGCTAACCATTGCTCCGGTGCTGAGCGCAACGACGTGGCTGAGCCCGAGCGACCGCTGGAGTTCGCCCCTGTCGTTGTCCGCAGCCATCGCTGCACTCTAGCCTGTTCCCCGGAGTGCCTTAGACGATTCGGCGTCCACTAATTTCGTCGGCTCGTATCCTGATCCAGTTGTCGCGGGGGATCGAGTCGGCCCACGGCTCTGAGCCCAGGAACTCATACATGCCCGTGAGCCATTCATCGGTAACAAGGTCCGAGACTCCCTTGACCAGAACGCTCCATCCGGTCCGAGTAGATTCCTCCCAGCCATCGATCTCAAATGACATTGGCTTGGCGATTTCTGCGCTACTCAGCTTGGAGCCTGGTGCGCTTCGAAAAAGAATCGATCCTGAGACGAATGCGAAATTCACCGGCAAGATGATGGTCTCGCCCTGGTCGAGAAAGCCGATCCGCCCGATTCCCGCCTCTCGCAGGAGGTCCTTGCACTCCTCATATGGAATTACCTCGAGACCTTGGCGGTCCTCGGTGAGGAGCGAAACCACACTCCGTTTGTCGTCTTCGCTTTTGCTCATACCCCTAGTAAACACCACATGGATCAAAATTTGCAGAGTCCAAGGTCACCCAGTGACTTCGGCCCCTAGGTGCGCTGTGTAGCAGCTGTCAAACTTTGTCGTGTTTCCTAGTAATGAGATTGGATACTTTTGAAGATGGCGAACAATGCAGAACCGGTACGAACCGAGATCGTGGTTGGAGTCGATGGATCGACTGGCTCGGCTCACGCGTTGGCGTGGGCTATTGGCTTTGCAGCCAACCGCCCTGGCTTAGTGGTTCAGCCGGTGGTTGCGTGGGAAACCCCGATGCTCGACAAGGCGAACCCGTTCTCTAATCGCTACCCGGATGGTGGGCAGGTCTGTGATCGAGCGGTTCTTAGCGCTGCGACGATTATCGATCCGGTGATCGAGGTTGCGGGAGCCGAGGTGGAACCGATCGAGGCTATCGAGGGCAACCCCGGCGAGTCGCTTGTCGACAGAGCAGCGAACGCTTTAATGTTGGTGGTTGGGTCGCGCGGTAGGGGAGGGATTACGAGCTTGGTTTTGGGTTCGGTGTCGTCTCGTTGTGCTACCTCTCCCGCAGTTCCGACCGTTGTTGTTCCAGATTTGGGTCGCGTCGCGTTGGTGCCGCCTCCGGCGGAGCGCATCACCGTCGGTGTCGACGGTTCCGTTGCCGCTGATCGAGCAGCGGTGTGGGCCCGAAATCAGTATCCCGAAGCGGAGATTGCTCTGCTTAAAGCTTGGCTCCCGCCGGTGTGGTACGAGGTTGAGCCCACGGCGATCCCGCCCATTAGTTTCAAACCAGGCGCAGAGATCGAGTTGGATCGGCACTTGGTTCGAATTGGAGAAATCACCCCGAAAGGAGCGAAGCCGTTTGTCGCCAAGCTTGTGCAGGGCGATGCGCGAGAGGTGCTCAGCGACGAGGTTGAGGCCGACCTGTTGGTTCTCGGAGCCCAGCAGTACCACGGAATGGCAAGGGCGATACTCGGCTCGGTCGCGCAATCGGTACTACATCACCTTGTAGTACCCACTGCGATCATCCCCGAGTAGCTGCCCAAACCCGAGCTCAGGACGGAATATAGCCGCCATAGCCGCCATAGCGGCCATATTCGACCACGGTCGCGCGAATCGGGACCGAAGACCCTAGCGACAGCCGCGGTGATGAGATGGTGTTTGGGTCTAGCTACTCGTATAACGAATAACGAAGGGGGAGTCGTGAACAGAACTACCGTCGCGTCGGTCGAGCCGTTCACCGCTGCCGATCACGCGGCCAAAGTTATCTGCGCGATGACGGGAGCGTTGACCTTCGAAGCGGCGCTGATCTTAGGTTCTGGTTGGGCCGAAGCAGCGGGCGAACTCGGCGAGGTGAGGGCTTCGGTAGTCATCGACGACCTGCCAGGATTTCCTGCACCCACCGTTCCGGGTCATGAAAACGTCCTTAGATCGGTCGAGATTGACGGACGACGGATCCTAGTGTTCGGCGGTAGGTCACATCTTTACGAAGGACATTCCGCTCAAACCGTCGTTCATCCAATTCGCACCGCCTTCGCTGCGGGATGCGAAACAGTCATTCTCACCAATGCCGCCGGCAGTCTCAATGCCGACTGGCAGCCGGGGCAACCCGTCCTCATCTCCGACCACCTCAATCTCACCGGCAACTCTCCCATGGTGGGCCCTGCCCCCGCCGAGAATCGTCCAGGCCGATTTTGTGACCTTGGCGAGGTGTACTCATCGCGGCTTCGAGCAATTGCGCAAGACATCGCCGATTTGCCCGAAGGAGTTTACGCTGGTCTGCTAGGTGGGAACTATGAGACACCAGCCGAAATCCGGATGCTCGCGGGCCAAGGGGCGCAACTTGTGGGGATGAGCACCGTGCTCGAGGCGATTGCGGCGCGACATCTCGGAATGGAAGTTCTAGGAATCTCGCTTGTCACCAATATGGCGGCCGGTCTTGGCGATGGTCAACTCGATCACAGCGATGTGCTTTCTGAGTCTGCGGCCGCCCGCCCGCGAATGATCGAATTGTTGCGCTCGGTTATTCGGGCGATGTGAAGTTCGCTCACGGCGCTTGGTTAGACGCTGATCCCGATCCCGTAACTCGAGCTGAATTGCAGCTACTGATCCACGAAGATGGCGACGAGCTAGTGCGGCGATTCGACGGCCATCTAGACTTCGGTACCGCCGGCATTCGTGGTCAACTGGGTGCGGGCCCTCAACGAATGAACCGAGTTCTGGTCCGCTGTGTTGCAGCTGCGGTTGGGGCGGTGCTGCGGGCCCACCACGGCGACGACAAAAAGCTTTCGGCGGTTATTGGTTACGACGCTCGCCACATGAGCGAGGAATTTGCAACCGACACGGCTCGGGTTCTTGCAGGAATGGGGTTTGCGGTAACGATCATCGGCGAGCCACACCCCACGCCTCTCCTAGCGTTCGCGGTACGGCACCTCAACGCGGTTGCTGGCGTGATGGTGACGGCGAGCCATAACCCTCCCGCCGACAATGGCATCAAGGTCTATTGGGGTGATGGGGTTCAGATCATTCCGCCGATCGATTCCGAGATTGCTGACGCGATGTCTAGCGGCGGGGTGGTCGATCCGGACAGTGTCGCAGCGTTCGATGACCCGCGACTTGTGTATAGCGATTTAGCACTGGTCGATGCGTATATTCGTGCGGCCACGTCGCTACTAAAAATAGGGTCGAGCAGAAAACTCACAGCGGTGTACACGCCGCTTCATGGTGTGGGCGCCCAGCTCGCCGAGAAGGTGTTTACCGCAGCTGGGTTCAGCCCCCTAATAGCGGTTCCCGAACAGGTTGTACCCGATCCCGATTTTCCGACTACACCGTTTCCGAATCCTGAAGAGCCGGGCGCTCTCGACCTGGCGCGCGCTCTCGCCGACCAAATCGGTGCCGATGTTGTACTGGCCCACGATCCCGATGCCGATCGCTTTGCCGCAGTCGTGCCCGATGGTGAGAAATGGCGCACCCTCTCCGGCAACGAGATCGGTGTACTTCTGGCCGACCATCTGCTTCGCTCTGGCGGTGGCTCAAACCGTCTAGTTGTCACAACTGTCGTTTCGTCGCAGATGCTGAGCGCTTTGGCCCGTCATCATCAGGTCGAGTACGCCGAAACCCTTACGGGGTTCAAGTGGATCATGCGCCCGGCGCTAGCCCGACCCGAGGTCGACCTGGTGCTCGGCTACGAGGAGGCATTGGGGTTCGCGTTCGGCGACGAGGTGCGCGACAAGGACGGCATCACGGCAATGGTTCTTTTTGCTGAACTGGTTGCCGAGCTCTCTTCGGCGGGAGAAACCGTGATCGATCGCTTACACGAGCTTTTTGGTATATGTGGCGTTCATCGCACGGGGCAGATTTCGTTGCGTAGAGAGGGATCGGCTGGATTGGCTGCCATCGCTACCGCGATGAGTTCGCTCAGATCGACCCCACCGAGTTCGGTGGCTGGTAGATCGGTAACCAGTGTGGTCGACCTCGCCGAGCACGACCCCGACCGGGGATCTACCGACGCGATGGTGCTCTACTTTGAGGGAGAACACTCAGCTCGTCTCGTCGTAAGGCCTAGTGGAACCGAGCCAAAGCTAAAGCTGTACGGCGAGGTGGTCCTTGCCGCGGGCGACGACGTTCGCGAAGCGGGGCGAGTCGGCGACCAAGAGGTTGAGACTCTTCTAAAGGATCTAGCCGAGCAGCTACTACCCGACTGATGGTGTCAGACACGTCTCTAATCGAGCGTCCCTACTGATCTTTTTGGGTTCGGTTGTGGCTGGTGTCAGACACGTCTCAAAATCCTGGGTGTGCGTTCGGGTCGTCAGTTCTGTGGCCAGGAATTAGAAACGTATCGGACACCTGTTTTCTAGGTAATCCTGTCGAGGATGAGCGGTGGAGTTTCCGCCGGTTCGGGGGCGGTTGTTACCGCGCCTACCAAGGCGGCTTCGGCGGCGGCGAATCTTGTTGGATCGTCGGCTCGTAGCTCAAACAACGGTTGACCGGTGGCCACCTCGTCGCCCGGTTTTGCCAAGCAGATGACACCTGCGGTCGCGCTAACCATGTCCTCCTTGCGGCTTCGCCCTGCCCCCAAGCGCCAAGCGGCTACGCCCACTGCGTAGGCGTCGAGAACATCGATGAATCCGGAGGAGTCGGCATTGACGAGACGATTGTGGGGTGCGACCGGCAGCCCAGCATCGAGTCGACCACCTTGAGCGCTGATCATGTCTTTGAATGTGATGAGCGCATCGCCGGATTCGAGCGCGTCCGCCGGGTCCATCTCGAGGTCGGCGAGTTCGATCATTTCGTCGGCTAACGCCAAGGAGATTTCGACCACGTCGGCCGGGCCATGACCTTCGAGCACGTCGAGTGCTTCTTGCACCTCGATGCCGTTTCCGGCGGTAAGGCCAATCACGCTATCCATGTTGGTGAGCAGCGCTGTGGTGCGAACCCCGTGAGAGTCGCCGAGTTCAACCATCGCCTGGGCCAACTCACGCGCCTCGTCGATTTCGCGCATGAACGCGCCCAGCCCGACCTTGACATCGAGTACCAGCGATTCGGCGCCCTCGGCAATCTTCTTCGACATGATCGAGCTTGCGATAAGCGGTACCGATTCGACGGTTCCGGTTACGTCTCGTAGGGCATAAAGCTT
>CBERPN010000053.1:0-17618 GCA_965524675.1 uncultured bacterium | reverse complement strand
GGCGCCAGCATCAGCAGCGCGCATCGAGGCCCGCCCAGGGCCGGATTGTGCCTGCGTAGAAACGACGAGCGACGGGTCAGGCGCCTGCGTAACAAAAACGCCTGCGGGAAGTTAAGCGGCGGAGAGACCTCGGAGTCTTTGTTGAACCTCGTTGGCCCGTTCGGGGTGACCGTACAGGTAGCCCTGGGCAAGATCGGCTCCTAGTTCGGCCAGCCTTTCAGCCTGGCTCGCACGCTCCACACCTTCGGCGATCGTGACGATTCCCATCTCTTTCGCCAAGGCGATCACGTGACGCAGGATGATTGTGTCGTCGACCGACGATTCAATCGTGCTGGTAAACAATCGCGGAATACGAATCGAATCGACCGCCAACTCTCGCAGCGTCGATAGCGATGAGGCTCCGCCGCCAAAATCGTTCAGACCAATGCGGACTCCACCGGCCTTGATACTTCGCACCCGCTCCCAGGTGAGTTCACGGTTGCGTTCCATAGCTTCATCGGTGATATCGAGAAGCAGCGACGCTGGTGGTAATCCCGATGATTCGAGCGCTGCGAATACCATGGCCGGGAATCGATCGTCTTCGAGTTGTTGACCAGCGATGTTAACGCTCAGGACAAGGCTGCCTCCGGTGGCAGCATTTCGTTCTTGCGCGTCGCGGCAGGCTTGTTCTAGTACCCAGGTGTAGACGGGTAGGGCAAACGCCGATCGTTCAAGTTGGTGGATGAAGTCGCGCGGGGTGAATACTTTTACTCCGGATACGCCAGCATCGATCCACCGTAGCAAGGTATCGAACCCTACGATTTGGCCGGTTCGGGCTGCGACGATCGGCTGATAGAACAGATGGAAGTCGCCCTGGGCGAGCGCACGTTCGATGCTCGCCTCGTCGGCCCGCAATCGCGGTCGGTTCTCGTCGGCATCGTCGATAATTACAACCTCGCCAGCTGCGAGACTTTGAGCTTGATGAGATGCCATGCGAGCGTCGGTAAGTATGTCGACCGCTAGTTCATGCTGTGCCGTTCCGAGTACTGCTCCAACCGCTGGGCGAATCGTCAGCTGAGCTCCGTTGATGGAGAACGGCTCGCGCAGGGTGGCTACGATCTCGCGGTTCCATTCCTTGACCTCTCGCAGCGAGGCTTGTGGGAAGAAGACGGCGAATTCGGTGCCCTGTTCGCGGCTGACAGAACCGTGGCTTCCAGCAGCAGCTTGGATTCGACCCACCAACAGGCGAAGCACTTCGTCGCCGATCTCGGGGCTGTAGACGCGGTTTACTTCAACGAGGTCAACGATCTGGATGATGGTAAGAGCGCAACGCTCTCCCGGCCATTGGCCCTTAGCTAGTCGGGCATCGATGGCTTGATTGAGCGACCCGGTTCCGCCGACCCCGGTGAGGTCGTCGACACGAGCAGCCTTTTTAGATCGTTTGAGCATTATGTGGTTCTCCGCCATGATTCAGACAGCGGAATTCCATCGGCACTCAACCCTCGAAGCTGAGAAGCTTTTGCAAGCAAGTTTCAGACGACTTTGACCGCTGTGGCTCGACCTGGCAGCAGGTTGTCGAGGGCGCTCTGTCGTTCGGGCCGTCCGAACAGGAACCCTTGGGCCAAATCGCATCCCATCTCGGTCAACGCGGTGCGTTGTTCGAGGTGTTCTACTCCGGTGGCGACGGTGACGATTCCGAGCTCGTGGGCCAGTGAAATCATGTGGCGCACAATCACTTCGTCCTCGGCTGAGATGCCGAGCCCGGCCACGAACGCACGCGGGATCGAGATTGCATCGACACTCACGTCGCGCAACGTCGTCAGCGATGAAACTCCCAGACCAAAATCATTCAAGCCGATGCGGATCCCCTCCTGCTTGAGGCGCCGCAGACGCGACCAGGTCTTATCCTGGTTGTGCTTGAGCGCCTGATCGGTGATGTCGAGCAGCAGGCGCTCGGCGGGCAAGCCACTTGAGTTGATGGCAGCAAAAACCGAATCGGCAAACTTTGGCTCTTCGAGGTGGCTGCCCGCGATATTGATCGACACCATGAGCGAACGGTCGATCCGTTTGCTCCAGCGCTGAACCGAGCGGCATGCCTCTTCCATCACCCAGCGGTAGATCGGTACTGCCAGGTCGGATCTTTCGACCAGGTGCAGGAACTCGCCGGGCAGGCTCATCTGCATGCCGTCGGCTGAACCAGCCGGGTCGATCCAGCGAAGCAGTGCCTCGAAGCCGATCAGATTCTTTTCGCCCGGGGTGACTATTGGCTGATAGTAGAGGCAGAACTCGTTGTTCGCGAAGGCTTCTTCTAGGCGATCGTCGGCTTGTGCCGAGATCGATTCGGGTGGCTTTACGTCGTTTACATAAACTGCGAGATCAAGGCCGCCCGCTTGGGCATCACGCAGGGCGCGACGGGTCGTGGCCAACAGATCGGCGCCATCACGATGTGGCGTTTGGCGAAGTACGCCCCCGACAACCGCTCTGGGCATTGCAATGATGTCACCGGTTTCAACCGGTTCACGCACCAGGTTGAGCAGGGTTTGTGACATTTGCGGGAGATCGATGCCATCGATCTTGGGGATTAGCAACTGGAACTCTGGGCCGAGTCCGCGAGCGAGTTGCCCGCCATTGCCTACCGCATCGATAAGGCGTTGGGCGCAGGTCGATAGTACGTGGTTGCCAAAATCCGGACCGAACTGATCGTTGATGTCGGCAAGGTTCTCAATCCGAATAAGCACAACCGCTGACGGGTGTACTCCGAGAGGGGCGTTTACCGCTTCGTTTACCCAGTTCAAAAAGTGCTCTCTTGGCGGCAGCCCAGTTATGTGATCGTCGGGGATATCTCGAGGTGAGAACTTTCTGAACATGATCATCTATCGACCCGTGCGCCAGCGGTCTTGAGATTCGCGTTCCGCGAACTGTCGAGCCGTGAACAACGAGAACAAACTCTCAAGGCTAAAACTCGCCCAACCGATCACTCTTTGGCGCCCTTCAACCCGCCTCGGTGTTTGTGTCTTCTTTTAGCTCGTCACCCAAGTCTCACACTGAGCGGAGGATTCTCGCGGCGATCGCGGCGCTGACACTCGGGGTTGTCGTGGTCGCAGGCTGGATAGTGGTCGGCGAAGAGGCTGCGGCGCCTCAGTTGGCCCCGACCAGCACAACCCTTTCAACGACTCCGCCCCCGGTCGACTGCGGTACCGTTCCCCCATCCGACCTTCTGGTTCCCGGTTGCGGTGTCTGGCTCGGCTCGTCAGATCGTCGAACCGATGAGCTCGACCTCGCCATTCAGGAAGAACAGCTCGGCCGCCAGTTCGAGATGGTCCGCCTGTACGCCGTTGGCCCCGATGCCTCGTTCTTCGACAGCCGCCATCTCGAGCTCGCCGACTCCGGGCATCGACTCGTGTACTCGTGGAAGGTGAGTACCGATAACGGGCCAGGCCCGGTGTGGCGTCGGGTGGCAGCTGGCGAATTCGACGAGCAATTGCGGCGGGCTGCTGGCGAAATCGCCGAGTCGGGCCACACCGCGTTCTTCTCACTGCATCACGAACCGGAAGACAACGCCTTAAGCCAGGGCGGCGAATACGGCACTGATGAGGATTACGCAGCGATGCTGCGTCACGCCCATGACCTGATGGAACCAATAGCGGGCGGCCAGATCATCTGGTTCATAAACTACATGGGCCATTCATTTGGCGACTTCGACCAGGTGGAAGCCATGTACCCCGGCGATGACGTGGTCGATTGGATCTCGTGGAACCCATACAACTGGTTCGGGTGCCACGGCAATGCACCGTGGAAGTCTTTCAAAGAACAGGCACGACCGTTCTACCGCTGGAGCACCAGTAACCATCCGGGTAAGCCGTTGATGATCGGCGAGACCGCTACCGATGAACAGCCCGGTGATGACGCTGCAAAAGCGACCTGGGTGGACGAAATGGCGGAATCGCTTGAATCCAACTTCCCCGAAGTTCGTGCCTTGTTGTGGTTCCATCAAAGCCGCGACTCTGGGTTCTGCGAACGACGCTGGGATTCCTCGACCGCATCACTAGACGCCTTCGTTCGTCTGGGAAGTTCCGAGTATTTCAACCCTCGGCATTGAAATTGTCCGATTAGTACTGAAATAACATTACACATAACCTGTGGAGAACTTTCTTGAGCACTCCCGGGGGTCCTCGTGTCCACAACTTCATCCACAGATCTCTCCACAGCCTCCTATTACAAGGGGCTGTCGATGCGATCTCTCATCGTCGTCCTGGCGCTCGTGGCCGGATTGGGCTTAGCACTCGCTTCACCCGCGGGCGCTGGTGCCGGAAGTTCCGATGAACTCGCCCAACCACCCGGACCCTCGTGCGATGCTCCAATTTTCCAAAGTACCCACAGCTATACCGACGAGGGTTTTGCCTCGAACCCACTTCGGTTTGGCACGGCCGGAAGCTTGCTCCGATCGTTCACCTTGCCCGATGTGTCCTTCGAGCCCGGCACCATTTACATCAGCGAGGTCATCACCTTCGACGGTCATGTAGAGCGCGAGTTAGAGCTACAGCCCAACGAACAGGTTCGGATCGAGTTTCGATTGGATGGCGAGACGGTCGCCACCTCGAGTCTCACTGAAGATCTTATCGACGGCGTCACCTCAGCCTGGAACGTTATGTCGATCGGCGATCTTGAGCTTCCCCAAGGGGCCAGCGAGGTCGTGATTGTTCATCACGGGTCTAACGGCGCCACGATTGCCAACTCGCTAAGCGTGACTTCGATCTGTACAAGATTCACGCCCCAGATTGCCCCCGAGACCACGACCGTTCCAGCCACGACCACGCCGCCCGAAGCCACGGTCGCGCCGCCCGCAACGACCATTGCCCCAGCGCCCGCGACTACCGCGACCCCCTCCCCCTCTACCTCGCAGGCACCCCAAGAGCCGGCGACCACCACCACGGTACCGGGGCCTCCGGAGCTAGCGATTACAGGTCCTGCCGATTCCACCGGTGACCTGGCGCTGATCGGGTTCGCGCTTCTCGGACTCGGCACCACGCTGTTCGTCAGCACTCGTCGCCAAGGCGACTAGCCCTTAGGGCGCTACCGTCAAGGCCATGCGCGTGCTTTCAATTGTCAGACTTGTTGTGACGATAGCAGTGGTCGCTAGCGCGGCCACGCTAGCGGTCGCTCCCCCGGCGGCAGGTCAGCAGGGTGGCGGTTTGCGTCCGTCGCTCGAAGTTCAGATCGTGGCAGATGGTCTTACGATTCCGTGGGACCTCGCTTACACCCCCGATGGGGTGCTACTGGTAACCGAACGTCCGGGTCGGCTGCAAGCGGTATTCGCAGATGGCTCGAAGAGTCAGGTTCTCGCCGACTTAGGCGATCTATTCGTCGCTGGCGAGTCGGGACTGATGGGCCTTGTACTTCACCCAGACTTTGCTACCAACCGGCGCTTCTACACCTGCCAAGCCCACACCGGTCCCGAGGTTCAGGTAATCGGCTGGACCATCGATGCCAACTACGGCAGTGCCACACGAATCGCCGACCCGCTAGTAGGCGGGCTTCCCTTGGGATTCGGCCGTCATGCCGGTTGTCGAGTTCGCTTCGGTGCCGACGGCCAGTTGTGGGTCGGCACCGGTGACGCCGCACAGTCGGCAAACCCGCAGAGTCTCTCTTCGTTGGGCGGAAAGGTGCTTCGCGTCGACCCCGACACTGGCGAAGGGGTATCAGGAAATCCGTTTTTCGCTTCGGATAATGCCAACGCTCGCCGGATCTACAGCTATGGCCATCGCAATGTTCAAGGGCTCGCTTTGCGACCGGGGACCACCGAGATGTGGACTGTCGAGCACGGCCCGAGCCGCGACGACGAGATCAACCGAATCGTGGCCGGCGGAAACTATGGGTGGGACCCTGGCCCCGGCTATAACGAGCGTGTCCCGATGACCGATGTCTCGAAGTTTCCTAATGCAATCGAAGCACAGTTTTCGACCGGATCTCCAACGCTGGCTATGGCGGGCGGCTACTTCGTTCGCGGTCGTGGTTGGGGCCCTTGGAAGGGCTCGCTTGCCGTTGCGTCACTGAAGAACGAGACGCTTCGCTTTTTCCGGTTTAACAAGGCGGGTGATTTCGTCAGCAGCGATATCGGCACCGAACTGACAAGGGTCTATGGCCGGTTGCGCACCCCCATGGCTGGCCCAAACGGAACGCTGTACGTCACAACCGCTACCGGAAACAACGACAAGATTCTCAAGCTGACCCCTACCGGTAGACCGATCGGTGCGGTCGATCGATTCTCCAAGCGAAGAGGACGGGTGCGCGTTCAGGGGTGGGCCATCGATCCGAACCGAACCAAGGCCGCGAAGGTCCGAGTACGGATCGATGGAGAAGTGGTCAAGTCGCGACGAGCCAAGAAAGTCCGCAGCGACGTTGCTGCGGCCAATCCGCTTTACGGGTCTCGCCACGGCTATTCCTTCTGGGTGAACGCTCCCAAGGGACGCCACGAGGTGTGCGTCGACGTGCTAGATACGGGGCCGCTCAATGGCGCTCCGGTTCAACTCGACTGCAAGAGCATCCGGGTCCGTTAGCTCTGAACCGTTGCAGCTAACACCGCTGGTAGCGGCTGCTGATGGACGATAGTCAGCCGATCCGTGGTTCGAGTGACGGCAACAAATAACAGGCTCAATCCTCCCGGCTTGGCCAAGATTCGGGCCGGTTCGACTACCACCACCGAGTCGAACTCGAGGCCTTTGGCATGCCAGGGGTCGAGCCACTGCACGCGCTCGTGTTCGAACCTCGCACTATCGCTGGCTCCGATTACCCCAACCCGACCTAGATCGATGGCCGAAGCCTGAGCACAAATCAGCTCTCGGAGTTCGTTGGCCCCGTCATGGTTGTCGATGTCGACGACCTGCACCGCGACCGGTTCTCGACCCACCGAACGAATCGAGGTTGCCGCCCGCAGATTTGGCGCTAGCTCGGCGAGAATCGCAGAGGCTAGCGGCACGATTTCGGCTGGTGAGCGGTAGTTGATTGTTAGCTCGCGGTAGTTGAAATCTTTGATGCTCTCTGGGAGATGATCGACCCACTCTCCCGGTTCGCCGATCGAACGCTGGGCGAGATCACCAACGATGGTCATCGAGCCACCCCGCGCCCGGCGGGTAATCATTCGCCATTGCATTGGCGTTAAATCTTGAGCCTCGTCGACAATAACGTGACCGAACCGCCACGCCCGAGCGCCAGCGGCGAGTTGCTGGAGGCTAACCGTGTGATCGGCGTATGCATCGTCGACGTTGTCGACATCGATTTCGGAGATCGGGAGGCCGTCGTTGTCGAGCAGTGGGTATCCCTCGGGCTGCTCGCGAAGTATGTGGTCTGATGTCACGACGCCTCGTCATGTTCTTCGTTGACGGCCAGTTCTTCGAGCGACCAGTACTGCTGTTCATCGTGTTCATCGTCGACCGCATCGAGGAAGTTGTCGGCATCCTCGGAAAGGTCATATGAGTCGGCGAGCTCGAACTCGCTTGCCTCATCACGTTCTTGCACGCGCTCGCTTTCGAGCTCGCCACCAACCGCTCCTCCAACTATCGCGAGCATCTCGTCGAGCAGCGGAACGTCGGCATCGCTCCATCGCTGTGACGATAGATCCCTTTCGCTCACCCTTTCACGTGCCAACAACGCTGCTTCGACATTGCTTAGACCGGCCGTGCGAGCTGCTGCTCGAAGCAATGATGGTGACCCGAAGAGATCGTTCAATGCCTGCTCCGGCGTTAGATGTGGCCAATGGGCGAGCAAGAAGTTCGCTATCTCGCCCGATGCTTCAAAGGCGGTTCTGGCCTCCTCTAAATCACCGAATGAGGCGTCGTAGCCTCGGTAGGAAAAGGCATCGATGATTGAACTGCGGAAGGTCTCTCCCCCATCGTTGTGAAGCCGGTGGCGCTGCGCGAGATCGAATAGTTCGCGCAACTCAGCTGCCGGAACCATCACCCGTGCCGATCCGTACCACGCTCCTAGGTCTTCGACCGGGCGGCGCTGGCGCAACCGAGTTCCGGCAGCCAAAAGCTCAGCCATGACGGCTCGACCTTTCAGTTCGACAACCTCTGGCGGGTCGACTCGACCCAACCTGATACCCGGATAGAGTTCGGTGGCGGTTACCGAAACAACGCCCGTCTCCCCCAGCGATGGCAACACGCCGCTGATGTAGCCAAGAAACTCTGTGGTCGGCCCCACCACCAGCACGCCGCTCTCGGCGAGGGCGGCTCTCTGGTTGTAGAGCAGATACGCCGCTCGGTGCAGGGCCACAACCGTTTTGCCGGTTCCGGGGCCGCCCTGTACTACCAACGCACCTTGGGATGGTGCACGGATAACGCCATCTTGCTCTGCCTGAATCGTTGCCACCACCGATTTCATCCGCCCATCGGAAGGGGCACTCAACGTGGCGAGAATTGCTGCCTCGCCACGCAGTCCGACCGCCGATTGAAGCGCTTCGGCATCGAATACCTCGTCGGAGTAGCCGACCAGGTCGGTACCTTCGTATAGAAACTGGCGACGTTGCGCCACCCCGAGCGAGTCGAGCGGTGTAGCTCGGTAGAACGGAGCTGCGGCATGAGCCCGCCAGTCGACCAGCAGCACGTCGTCATCGTCTTCGCCGGGCTTGTTATCGATGACACTCAGGCGGCCCACGTATGTGCGCTCGGGCCGCAAACCATCCTCGTTAGCTTGGGCCATTTCGGCGGTGATGTGCCCAAAGGCCAAGGCCGAACCGGCCGCCTCTAAATCTCGCACCCGTCGGATGGCGTGCATTGCTCTCGCCGATGCTTGGCGCACAAGAACAGCCTGGGCCGCCGCCTCGCCCTCGCCGTCGTCGTCGGCCAGGTCGCGAATGCCATCCTCAGTTTGTTCGGCCGACTCCTGGGCCAACCGTTCAGCGTGGGCCTGCGCCGCTTCGAGGTGGCCGCGGTGCACCAGTCGGATTCGCTCGACAGCGGCGCGTTCGATAGGGAGTTCATCGCCATCAGCAGAGTCGGACATACCGTGGCGAACCCTACCCACGAACCACCACCATAAAGTGCCGCTAGGGCAACACTTTACGGTGGCAGAACTGGTGTTGGGGGCTGACCGGGGCTAGGCGGCAGTATCGGCTTGGTCGCCCGCAGGTCCGCCGAGGCCTCCGGATCCGCCGAATCCGCCAGGTCCACCGGGTCCACGCTCACCGCCGCGCCCGCCAGGTCCACGTAGGCCCCGACCGCCGAAGTCGGAGCCTTCATTTACGTTGTCGGTGATGCGGTCCTCAATCTCGGCAAGCTTGTCGGCTGCCTCATCCGCTGTGAGCCGTCCGTTCTCTACAGCCTTGTCGACCCGCTGCGATGCCTGCTCGACCAGCGCATCGACCACGTCGGCTACCGCAACACCATTTGCTTCAGCGATTTCAGCCAGTGTCGCTCCGTCGCGAAGCTGGGCGTGAAGTTCATCCGCTTCGATTCCGAGTACTTCAGCAAGCGCTGCGCCACGATCGCCACGACTACCGCCATGCTCGCCTCCGCCGCGGTGACCCTTGCCGCCGGGCCGACCAAACTCGATGTCGCCTGCCACTACGCCAGCGGCGCGTTCAGCTGCGCCGTCACGACGCTCGGCGGCTTGCTCTTCACTGATTCGGCCAGCCTCTAGTGCCGCGTCGATGCGTTCATTTGCGCCAGCGACCATGAAGTCGATCACGCTCTGTGGGTCGACACCATTGGCCTCGGCGATCTCGGCCAGGGTCGCTCCGTCCTGCAATTGCGAACGAACATCGTCAGCCGACGAGCCCAGCACTTCGGCGAGAGCGTCGAGCTTGGCTTGTCGCCGTTCTTGGTGGTCTTGACGATTCTGCTGGCCGTCGTCGGTTTCGGGGGTCTCGGCGTCTTGAGCCGATGCTGATGTTGCGTTCACCGAGGCGATGCCGAATACACCGCCGGCGAACATTGCGCCACCGAGTGAGATCGAAGCTAGGGTTTTCTTGATGGGAGTCATCTTGTTTCCTCTTTCAGGGGATTCATACCGTTAGGTGTGTGGGGGTTTTTGTTCGACTTCGTGTCTCGAAGTCAGGTACTACTCTGCGGGTCGTTCCCTAAGCGATTCCCAAAGCTCGTTAAGAAGAAAGTAAGAAGGTTTGGCCGCCTCTTCGCCCTGGTGTCAAGCCTCGCTACCGTAGGGCTGTGACCGAGTACCGAGTTCTCCTAGCCGAAGACGACAAATCAGTGCGCGAGTCATTGACGCGGGCATTGGGTTTTGAAGGCTACAAAGTGAATGCGGTGACCGACGGCGGGCAGGCGCTCGGCGAGATCGCCGAGTTCGACCCCGATGTAATCGTGCTCGACGTAATGATGCCAAACGTCGACGGCCTATCGGCGTGCCGCCGGATACGCGAGAAGGGCATCAGCACCCCTGTGCTCATTCTCACCGCTCGCCATGAGGTCAGCGACCGCGTGGCAGGGCTCGACGCTGGTGCCGATGACTACCTTGTTAAACCCTTCGCATTGGAGGAGTTACTGGCTCGGCTCAGAGCACTCGTGCGACGAACCAACGTATTCGACGAGGTAGCCAACGGCGAGGTGATGACCCTCGATGATCTGGTGCTCGATCCTGCGTCGCGGTCGGTTACCCGAGGTGGCGTCGAGATCGAGCTAACCAAGACCGAATTCGATCTGCTCGAGTTGCTGCTCCTTAACAAGAATATTGTCATAAGTCGCGAACTCATCTATGAAACGATTTGGGGCTACACGTTTGAGACCAACTCGAAGTCGCTAGATGTGTACATCGGTTATCTCCGCCGCAAGACCGAGATTGCTGGTGGGGCGCGCCTGATTCACACCGTGCGCGGTGTTGGCTACACCGCGAAGGTCACTTAAGTGAGCCTCCGCACGCGACTCGCTGTCGTCGTAGCCCTAACCGTTTTTCTCACCGCTGGGTTAGTGATTGCCTTCTCGCACTTCTTTGCCCAACGAGAATTGCTCGCCAACCTCGACAGCCAGCTAAAGGTGCGGGCTACGTCTCTGTTCGATCAGCCAAGAGGCGGCGGACGTGGGCGTGGCAGTCGCGACCGGGGCGACGCAGATCTGCAACTCGTCGCTGGGTTCGCCCAGATAATTGGGCCAAATGGCGATGTCGTGATTTCGTTGTCGAACGCCCCGGAGATCCCGGTGGACGAGCGCGATATCGCGTTGGCACAGAGCGCTGATCAGGAGCGATTTCGAAGTCTCGACATCGACGGCGCAAGGTACCGGGTGATTACCAAGTCGTTTCCGAGAGGCGCGATTCAGGTCGCGATATCCCAAGACTCAATGACCGAAACGCTAGAGGCATTCGACCGGCGTCTTCTAATGTTGGGCGCGGTTGGGGTTGTCATGGCTGGTCTCGCCGGCTGGCTGATCGCCGACCGAATCTCGCGACCGATCGAGGGACTGGCCTCGGCCGCCAATGCCGTTGCCGAAACCAAGGACTTCTCGCGAAGAATCAACCTCGATCGGTCAGATGAGGTCGGCGATCTGGCCACCAGCTTCGACGCGATGCTCGAGGCCCTCGAAGAGTCAAAGCGTCAGCAACACCAGCTCGTTCAAGATGCCAGCCACGAGCTTCGGACCCCGCTGACAAGTGTTCGCACCAACGTCGACGTTCTCAAAGGCCGGATCGACGAGATGGACTCAGCGCAACGCGATGCCATTCTCGGCGATCTGCAGACCGAGGTCGGCGAACTGTCGTCGCTTGTGGGCGAGCTAGTCGACCTCGCGACAGACACCAGCGACGATGTTGCAGAGTACTCCGAGCTAGATCTGTTCGAGCTGTGCCAAGAGGTAGCCGATCGGTTCGCAAGGCTGCACGGGCGTGAGATTGTCGTGACGGGAAACTCGGCAGCGCCGGTAGAAGGCGATGCCGAATCGATCGAGCGTGCTGTGGTGAACCTGATAACCAACGCCATCAAGTTCAGCCCCGATGACACAGCGATAGCGATCGTTGTTGGTGAAGGGTCGATCGAGGTGAGCGATGAGGGTCCGGGGATTCCTGACGCCGACCTCGACCGCATATTCGACCGGTTCTACCGGGCCGACGAAACTCGAACCCTCCCCGGTTCCGGACTGGGCCTAGCCATAGTCGCCCAGACCGCAGAAAGACACGGCGGCAAAGCCTGGGCCCGGAACAATCCAACGGGCGGCGCAACCGTAGGCTTCAACTTCTGGTGTCAGACACGTCCCTAATCAAAGCGTCCCTAATGGTGACCGAACCTGGCACACCTGACCGCGTCGAATAATCCGTGAGCCTTCTGACACTGCCTAGAATGTGGCGATGCCTCGTTTGCTAATCATTGCCGGATACGTGGGCATGGCAGCCAGCCTTATTGGCATTGTGATTGTCTGGCTATTGCTCGATGATCTCGGCAAGGGCGTTGATCAGTCGTTGGAACTCACCACAGAAACGCTCGCCACCCTCGATGAAACCTTGGTGCTTGGCGGCAACATTTCAGCCACCGTGTCGAGCAGCGCGGTAACGCTCGACAACACGATTACCAGGCTGTCGGAGTCCGTTGAGGAGTCGAGCGATGCATTGGGTGGAATGGCGGAGCTGAGCCGAACCGAGATTCCTGACTCGATCGATGGTGTGGTCGAGGGAATCGACAATCTAACCGGGGTCGCCCGAACCATCGATGCCACTCTCGACCAACTGAGTTCGCTTCCTTTCGGGCCCAACTACGACCCGGCCGACAGTTTTGCCGACACCCTGGTTGAGATTCGCGACAACCTAGAGCCGACAGCCACCGTGTTACGCGAGATCGCCCCCGACTTAAAAGAGCTGGCCGAAGCGGTCGACGACTCCCAAAGCGACCTGGCGCAACTGAGCGTAGACATCGACAGGTTGCGTCAAGACCTCGACGCGACCGAGCCCTTGATCGCCGACTATCGCGACCGGGTCAAAGATGCTCAGCAACTCGCAGCCGCCACCCAAGGCGATCTTCAACGCGATCGGCGGCTCGCCAAAGCGGTGGCGCTAGTGCTCGGCTTAGCGTTGGCGATTGGGCAGCTCGTGCCGATCCTCTACGGCCGCGACCGCCGAACCGAGTAGCGATCGACAGGTTCCATGTTGTGGCGCCCTAGCAGCGAACGACAGTTTCAATGTTGTGGCGCCCTAGCGCCAGAACTTGGTAAGAGAGCGAAGCGAACGACAGTTTGCCCCTGAGGGAGGGTTCGAGCCCGCCAGCCCGAAACCCCCTCAGAGGCAGATCTAGTGTCAGGGGAGTTCGTAGAAGAACCCGCCGTTGCAGTGTAGGAACTCACTCTGCTTGTTTCCTGGCGCACAACCGCTACCGGAATCCCATGTTCCGTTCGACCAGGTACTCGGATCCTCGGATTCGAATCGGTGTCCGTCGACTTCCACATAGTCAACTTGGAGATTGAAGTCGGTGTAACCGTCGTCGTTGTCGTTCATTAGGGCGACCACTAGATCGGGGCCACTAATGGCGTGGTCGAGCACGAACCGGTAAGTTCGCCAACCCTTACCAACCACTACGTGGCCGAGAATTTCCGGGCCGGAACGAACCGCGAATCGTTCGCCACCAGCCGTGCCTCTGGCTCGAACCTTAACGATCTGCTCGGCGACTGGGTGGGGAGTAGTGTCGTCATCGTAGGGGTCGGTCGGGTCTTCATAGACGGTGTCGCCATAGGGACCGTAGAGGTGGCCTGCCCCAGCATCTGAGGTGATGAGATGCACGGGCGGCATGTCTTCGTACTTTTGCTTTCCGACGATGACCTTGTAGGTGAAGATTCCACCGCAGGTGATGCGCTCAGATTTCTTGAATCCAGGCGAACAAGCCTCACCGGTGGTCCATGCACCTTCGCTATAGGTGGTGGGGGCTTCGGATTCGAATACGTGACCGTTCGACGACAAATAGTCGATCCAAAGGTTTCGGTCGAAGTCGCCGCCGTTGTAGTGATCGTTGGTGAAAGCAACAGTTAGCGGGCCACGCAAGTCACGATCGGCGCGGAACATGAAGTCTTGGTAGTGCTCGGTGCTCCCAACCGTCGCTTCGCCAACGACAACGTCGCCTATGCGGACTTCGAATGTCTCGTCGCCTTCTTCGCCGTGGGCACGAACGACGATCTTGCGTGCGCGTTTCATGGTTGTGAAGTAGCCGTCTACCGGAATACTCCATCCGTATTGATTCCGTGCACTGACCTCGTAGTGGTATTCGGTGTTCGGCTCGAGGTCGAAGAACTCACAACGGGTCTGACGACTACGACATCTTTGTTCGCCATAGAGTCCGATTGGATTCGGGAGCACGATGTCTTGTCGGCCAACCTTCACCTTCGGCGGCGGAGCGGTTGCCGTGTTGGGGATCTCAGCGATCATCACCAACGGATTGATGATCACCCGGTACCGGTTGATCCTGTACTCGCCCGAGCTGTATGGCTCTTCCCACGTGAACAGCGCGCTCGTGACGCCCGGTTCCACATGAACATTCTTGACCGGCTGAGACATCACCTCCGAGCCATTGACGACCTCATCGCCGCCGTTCTCGCTCCCGGCTGCTTCACCGGGTCGAGCGAGTGAGATCGAGGCGAAGAGCGCCCCTAACAATCCGATAGTCGTGATGAGTGCAATCAAGCGCACCCATCTCTGGGATTCTGCAAAGGGTCGAGCCCCCGCGTGCACCGAGTTATTCATTGCCTAGCCGCCTTCCAGTTCGCTCGGACTCCCGCAGCCCAAGTCCCAACTCGTGTCGGCACTAGGTCAAACGACTTAAGCGTTTAGGTCAAAAAGCCTAGAAAACCTGAGTTTCTGGTCCTCTGTGTCGCAATGCCTTGTCTCGACGGTGTGAACTCTTGGCTGTGACCACTGCGGCCATCGTGCTTCTCATAGCTTCGCTGATGGTCGCTGCCGTTGATTGGATGGCGGTGTCGAAGGACGCTGACCGAGTAGAAGAGCTTGCCAAGCCGGGAGTAATGCTTCTACTCATCGGCGCTGGCTTGACGCTCGATCCGGCAGCGGAGTCGATGCGTTGGTTTTTTATCGCAGCGCTCGCGCTATCGCTTATCGGCGACCTGGCGTTGCTTCCCCGCTTCGATGCGTTCTTGGTCGGTCTAGGCGCCTTCTTGTTAGCCCACATCGCCTACCTGTTGGGAATGATCCCCCAAGGAGAGTCGTGGCTGCTCGCCGCGATTGCACTATCGATAGCCGGGGTCGTGCTTGGCGTTGTTGGGCGACGGATTCACGCTGGCGCGGACGAAGCCGACCGAATTCCCGTAGTCGTTTACAACCTGGTGATCGCAGCCATGTTTATTTCAGCAGTCGCCACAGGTGAGCTGTTGTTGATTCTCGGCGCCGGACTATTCGCAGTGTCGGATTCGCTGCTCGGATGGGGCCGCTTTGTCGGGCCAGCGCCCGGAGGCCGCAGCGCCGTACACGTCACTTACCATCTGGCCCAAGGGCTGCTGGTAGCTGGGCTCATCTAGTGTCCTAGTCCCAGTTAACGATGAGCGATGTCGGGCCGCGGAAGCTGACGTTAGGGATACGGTCGAGGTGCTGCTCGTCAGCGAGTCGCAGCGAGGGCAGGCGTTGGGTAATGACTTCTAGTGCGACTCTGGCCTCAAAGCGGGCCATCTTGGCCCCAAGGCAATAGTGATTGCCCTTACCGAATGAGATGTTGTTTCGAGAGTTGACCCGAAACATGTCGAACTCGGTCGGGTTATCGAACTCGCTGGGCTGATGATTAGCCGAACCGAGACTCATGAAAATTCGTGTTCCTTTGGGGATATCGACTCCTCCGACACTCGTGTCTTCTACAGCGATGCGGCGCCAGCCGATCTGGGGCGACTCGTATCGGATTACCTCTTCTATAGCTGAAGGAATAAGCGACGGATCGGCACAGATGGCGTTCCATTCTTCGCGCCGCTGCAATAGGCACAACAAGATGTTGCCCAGCAACAAAGTGACCGGCTCGTGACCAGCGAACGACAAGCCATAAATTATCGATTCGACTTCTCGGTACGAGAGGTCATCGGGGTTGGCATCGTGATCGGCGAGTAGCTCAGAAGCAAAATCGTCGGTTAGGTCGTCGTGCTTGCGAGCGGTGAACTCGCGGCAGTACCGCCAGTAGCTGAGCATCTTTTCTGCGATGTCGATCTGCTGATCGGGGGTTGGCTTTCCCCACGAGAAGGCCAACCGTTCGCCGCACCACGAACGAAGTTGGTCGTCGTCAGCTTCGGGGAATCCAATGAAGCGAAAGATGGTGTCGCCAGGCAGTGGCGCTGCGAATGTAGGCACGAAATCTGCCGACGAGCCTGCAGCCATAATGTCGTCGATCAGTTCGTGAGCACGGCGCCTAATATAGGGCTCGAGCACCTTCATTCGACGGTTCGAAAACCCGCCCTTGGTGTACTGGCGGATTCGACCGTGGTCGGGCTCTAGCCGGTTGGACATGACGGCCATCGGATTGAAGTCGGGGGCGGACAAGACCTCCTGGGCGGCCGGATCGAGTGGAAACACTGGGTCTTGAACGTTCTCGGGACTAAACGTGTCGGGGCTCAGGAACACTTGGCTGATGTGTTCCATAGTGGTCAGCACCACCAAGCCCAGCTTCTCGGAATAGAACACCGGCGTTTCGGTTCGACGGCTAGCCAGTTCTCGGTACGGGTCGGCCATGTAGGCGTCGCTGAAGGTTGAAAACGAAGCGTCGACCGGGCACCCAGAAGGTGGAGGGGGAACCTCTTGGGCCAACTTGTGGTACGAAGTGTCGCTCATGTTGCTCCTAGTTTCGCGTCTGGGTCGATCGGAAAGATGATGTTGCATCGACCAGTCCCAGATGATGGGATCCAATCGGTGACGATCTCGGCATGGCGACTTTCGCCGCGAGAACAAGTTCTCCCACTCAGTCTCCGTGCGTTCGATAGTTGAACAGTGCGTTCGATACTAGTATTCTGTGAAGGTGCCGAGCAAGGGTGGTGTAACCAATCAGACCCTCGACCGTGGCCTTCGGGCTTTGGCCCACATCGCTGAAGCACCCGCCCCGCCAACGATCGACCAGCTGGCAGCGCACCTCGATATTCATCGTTCGATGGCATACCGAATCGTTCGAACCCTAGAAGACCACGGCCTAACCGAACGCGATGAACAAGGTGAATGCCACCCGGCTAGTCGCCTAACCGACCTGGCACGTGGAGTTCGGTTCTCGCTGCACAAGGTGGCCCGCCCCGAACTAGAGGCGCTCGCCGCGCAACTCGGTCTGACCGCTTTCTTAGTGGTGCCAGTGGGAGGCGACGCGGTCACCATCGATGCCGCGGAACCAACCCAGGTTGACACGGTCGTTTCATACCGGCCAGGTACTCGTCACCCACTTGCAGACGGCGCGCCCGGCATCGCTTTGCTAGCTGGCCAGCCTGCTCTGGCGGACGAACGGGCCGAGGTCGCCGAGGCGCGATCGCGCGGTTGGGCCCAATCCTCTGGTGAAGTAATCGAGGGGCTCGGCTCTATCGCCACCTGGGTCAAGGGCCCCGGTGGCGAATCGGTGGCGGCCATAGCCTGTCTTTTCTTAGGCCAAACACCGCCAGACGAAGACGACGCCGCCAGCTGTTTGCAACAATCGGCCAGAAAGATCAGCCAAGCCCTTCTGCCAGCGTGAATCCGGCTCTCCAGCGCCGGATTAC
>CBERPN010000052.1:0-17644 GCA_965524675.1 uncultured bacterium | reverse complement strand
GCGAGCCACCTCGGCCGCTCGCAGAATTGGTTTAATCGCTGCTTCAGCGGCAAAGTTGGCACCGCTGCCAGTCTTGGACCACGCGTTTCCGGCAAAGGCCTCGTAATCGAGTGGGCCTCACTTGTGCATCTAGTTTTTTTCGACGGTTCATGCGAATGAGCGGCGCCCTTGTTCGCATTCCGCCGCGCAATTATCTACTGGCTGGTGGCCTGATATTGGCGCTGTCCACAATCGCAGCCATAGCTGGGGGAGTGGCGCTGCGGATCGTGTTGCCCGACCAGCGAGTGCCAACAGCCGCCGACGCCGTTGTGGTGCTATCGGGGGGAATGGGCGAGCGCGTAAACCTCGGTCAGATCGTCTTCGACGAAGGAATCGCCAAAAATATTTTGTTCTCACAAAGTGAGCGGGTTCGCGAGCAATGCGAGACGGAGTCGCGTCAGCCAGAAATACATTGTGTTGACGCCGCGCCAGGAAATACCAAAGGAGAGGCCGCTTCGATCGCAGAATATGCGCACGAACAGGGTTGGGATTCTCTAATTCTGGTGACGTCGAGCTACCACATGCAGCGAGCGTCACGTTGGTTAGAGCGTTGTTTTGATGGCGAGGTTTTCCCAATCGCTGCCGACGCCACAACCTCGTTTGGCCTCGGTCGACACGAATGGCTAGCGACCATGGTTCAACTGACGTTCGACCGCTCTTGCTAGCAGCAAATTAGTCCGCGATACTCAGGTCGGGCACCACGCACCGTGGTAAATTTGCGGAAGGAAGTTCGTGAACCCGAAACACGGCTTCCCTGTCTCTCTGTGAAAAAAAATGGGTACTACGGTGAATGATCGAGTCTTGTTATCGCCGCCTCACGTCGGGCCGAGTGAACTTGAGGCGGCGACCCGCGCCGTCAAATCAGGGTGGATCGCTCCGCTTGGCCCCGAGGTCGATGCGCTCGAGCTCGAGTTCACCGAGTATTTGGGGATCGAGGAGGGTTCCGCGACCGCATTGAGTTCGGGTAGCGCCGCCCTTGAACTCGCCTATCGAATCAAGGGAGTTGAAGCGGGAGACTTGGTGATGGCACCGACACTCACCTTCGTAGCTACCGTCAACGCGGCGAAGGTAATAGGCGCCAAGACCTCCTTCGTTGATGCCGACGAAACCTCGTGGAACATCGATACCGAGCTAGCGGTCGAGCATCTAGATGCACTGGTCAAGGCTGGCAATGCGCCGAAGGCCGTGGTCGCAGTACAGATGTACGGCACGTGCTCTGACTGGTCGGCCCTCATCCAGCGCTGCGAGGAGTATGAGATAGCGTTCGTCGAAGATGCAGCGGAAGCACTCGGGTCGACCCTTGCGGGCAAACCAGCGGGCACTTTGGCCGACATCGGAATATTTAGCTTCAACGGCAACAAAATAATTACATGCGGTGGTGGAGGGATGCTCATCGCCGACCCCGAGATCGCTGAACGTGCCCGTTGGCTGTCTACACAGGCAAGAGAAGATTTCAATTATTATGAACACCGCGAGCTTGGCTTCAATTATCGCCTAAGCAACGTATCGGCGGCGATCGCCCGAGCTCAACTAGCCCGACTCGACTCAATGGTGGCGCGGCGGCGAGAGATCCGCAGCATTTACTTATCCGTGCTTGGCCCGCTCGGTATCGAGGTCAACCCCATCCCAGAAAACTCAGAACCAAATTGTTGGTTGACGGTCATGTTGGCTCCCGACGGTGTCGAGCCCGACGACCTGATCAACTATCTCGACTCGAGAGGAATCGAGGCTCGTCGAGCCTGGAAGCCAATGCATATGCAGCCGCTTTACTCAGACTCACATGTTGTGCGGGGAAAGGTCGCCGAAGAAATTTTCGAACGCGGCATCTGCTTGCCAAGCGGATCAGCAATGAGCGACGAGGTCATAGCGCGTGTCACCAACGACCTACTGGAGTTCTTCGACGGGAGACGGCATTGAATTCCCCGGAAAGAATGTACGTATTTGGGGCCGGAGGCCATGGAAACGTAGTCTGCGAGGTACTCCAAGACAGCGGGATCGAGGTGGCTGAGCAGTTCGACGATCACGTGGGGCGAGCGAGCAGCGAGGGTGTGTGCGTGGCCGACGACATAGATTTTCCCGCCTTGCGACATCCCCTCGTTATCGCTGTTGGGAACAACTACGATCGAGCACTAATCGCCGAGCAGCTCGACGTTAGATATGGAAAAGCGATTCACCCCAGTTCGATCGTGTCCAGCACGGCGACGATCGCAGAAGGATCGGTAGTGCTCCAGGGTGCGATCGTGCAGCCAGGTGCAATCATCGGCGCTCACGCACTGATCAACACCGGTGCAAGTGTCGACCACGACAACACTATTGGAGCGTTTGCACACATATCGCCTCAAGCCGCCCTATGCGGCCACGTGGAGGTCGGTGAAGGGACCCATGTTGGTGCGGCATCAACCGTAATTCCAAAGGTGAAGATAGGCAGGTGGGTAACGATTGGTGCTGGCTCAGTGGTGCTGTCTGATATCCCTGACTTCTCTGTCGCGTACGGTAATCCCGCAAGAATCGTGCGGGTCGACCTCGCTCTGCAAGAATTGGTGGGCGGGCTTTCCAAGCTCGCGGCGCCAGGAATCAGCAAGAGAAATCGGCGGAATGTCAAAGAGTATGGAAACTATCGATAGCTCTCAATATGAGGTCGTATTCATTGGTGGTGGTTTAGCGTCGACGATCACCCTAATTCGTTTCATCGAGGCGAATCAGACTGATGCACCTGCTCCGATGCGGGTCGTCATGGTTGACGATGCTGGCGACTTCGCGGCCGGGTTAGCCTACGGCAAACGGGGTGGAGCAAAGTCGCTGATCATCACGGATCTAAGTGAGTTCTGTCCAAGTCCCGAACGCGAAAGATTTTGCGCATGGCTAGTCGAGAACGAGCGCTGGATCCTCGACGATTTCACAAACGGCGCGGGAGCCGTCACAGCCAAATGGATTGCCGACAACGGCCCAGCGATTGCTGCGGGCGATTTCGACGGCGTCTTCTTGCCCCGGTATCTCTTTGGCTTATATCTCAAGGATCGGCTCGAAACGCTGATCGCGGGCAATCGCTGGCTCGAGACTAGCTTCATCGTCGGCTCGGCCGTCGAAATCGCCAGCACGGCCGAAGGCTATCGGGTAAAGGTGTCCGGTGACGAGATTTCGCCTTGGTTGCACGGTCGGTTCGTCATCTTGGGGCTTGGCAGTCCTCCATTCCGGCGGCTCTTTGGTGTGGAAGGCGACGATCGCATTATCGAGAGTATTTACGAGCCAGGTGTCGATGAATGCCTTGCTCAGACACGCAGAGCTCTGGAGGTCAAGCCCGGCGATGTTGTGCTAGTTGGCGCTAATGCCACGGCGCTCGACGCGGTTTTCAACCTCTCTGACACGACCCTCGTCGACTCGCTTGTAAATACGTATCATCTGTTGTCGCCGCAGGGTCATTTGCCAGCGACGATCGTAGCGGGCGACTCGGGGAACAATTTTGCCCCAGAGAACTTATTGCGTCTTGCGGGTGGACAGGTGGTGCGCCCACCACAGATCTTGCAGGCACTTTCCGCCGACCTTGAGTTGGCAGGCGAAGAAGGGCTAACCTCGGCGGACGTCTTCGGCGTCGTAAATGAGGCTGCCAGCCAAGCACGAGCCAGTCTCGACGACGAAGGACTCCTAGAGTTCGCGGAGCATACCGGCGCCGCGATCGGTCGGCTGCAGAGACGTGCCGGTCACGAGTATTCAAACCTTGCCGAGACACTGGAAGCCGACGACCGGCTCGTGATTCACGCCGGCACGATGACGAGTCTCGACGCAAATCAATCCGGGTTACTCGTCCACTTCGAAGACTCGGACGGCTTACAACGATCGATCGATGCTGCGGTGATAATTAACTGCACTGGAATGGAGTCGCTCGGCCCCGAGAGTAGTTCGCCATTGCTTCGCTCACTCGAAGCTAGCGGTTTGGGTGAATCTAATCGATCGGGGCGCGGCATCGTTGTCAACGACGACCTCGAGGCAGCACCAAACCTGTTCGTCAACGGACCGATGCTGGCCGGAAACGTTATTGATGGCAGGCCGATATGGCATGTCGAACATTGCGGGCGAATCCTTCAATTTGGTCAACAGATCGCCGACATCCTTTTCAGCAGAATCTGCGCAACTGGGCGCAGTAGCGGCAAGTCGACCAACTCGAGTTCGGCCCTATGAAACGCTCGGATCCATCTCGATGTTTGCAAGGTTGCAGTAGTAGCTGACCAACAGCCTGGAAAGCATCGTGGCACTGAAATGATCAATAGCTCTTGATCGCGCTCGGGCGCCCATCTCGGATCGTCGCTCGGTGTCATCCGCGAGGGCCATCATCGCGGCGGCTAGTTGTTGGGTATTTCCCAGCGGCACAACAACACCGGTGACACCCTCGAGCACGGTGTCGGACAGTCCGAAGATATCCGACACGATGCTCGGCAAACCACAAGCCGCTGCTTCGATAACTACTGTCCCGAACCCTTCGCGATGACTCGGAAGACAAAACACATCGGCGGTGGCCAAGTAGCGTTCAGCATCTGACACAAATTCGTCCACCGTGATGATCTGGGGATGCGGGCCGCCGGACTTCGAAGCCTCGAATCCATCCTCTGCGTGCCCCACCAGCAGCAACTTGTAGGATCGATTCTTGAGAGCGACGCGAGTAAAGGCCTCCACGAGTTCGGGGGTTCCTTTGTCGTCGCGCATCCGGCCAAGATAAAGAAAGACCACGTCATCATGGGCTATCCCATACTGTGAGCGAATCGCAGCGCGGGCGACAGGATCGGGACGAAATCTTGATAGATCTACGCCAGATATCGAACCATCGCCAAGAACCGAAGAGCGTCCAAGCTTAAGAATCCCATTGTCTACCAGAAACCGTTGTTGGGGATGCCCATCGACGAGAACATCGGTCGCAAGGGTGGCGATTGTTCGGTCAGCTAGCTTGAGCACTGATCGGCGCAGCCCGGTCTTGTCCGCCCAAACCTGACCGGTAAAGGTGTGTATCCGATGAGGGGTGCGAGTGATCCTTGCTGCGCTCATAGCGAGCAGTCCGGCCTTTGGGGTCACTGAATGCACGATAGTGAAATCACGCCTGCGGAACTCTCGTGTTAGGCGAGCAAGCATCACCGCGTCGGGCATGCCCAGGCCCGATCGGTTGATATCGACGTGTACAAACTCTACTTTTGGTAGTAGTTCGGGCAGGTCATACCGGTCAGGGTCCGCCGCAAAGACTGTCACGTCGAAGTATGGGAGGGCCGCACGTATGTGCTCGATCATGAACGCTTTGATCGTCATCGCGGTTGCAGTGGTGATGGCGAGACCGGGCTTCACCGACCTCCATCCTCTTCCGAGAGCCCGAACTCGCGTGGTACCTGGCCATCCTCGGCGTAAATACCGTCGCGTGAGAGGACTGCCCTGACCGTGCCAATGAGAATTTTGAAGTCGTTAACCAACGACTGAGTGTCGACGTATTCCACATCGAGTCGCATCCTTTCCTTCCAATCGACCATGTTTCGACCAGATATCTGCGCTAAACCTGTCAAGCCTGGTTTCACATCATGGCGACGCGCCTGCTCGGCCGAATATCGAGCCAGGTACTGCGGCAATAACGGGCGCGGTCCTACCAAACTCATGTCGCCCTTTAGGATATTGAGCAGACTCGACAGCTCATCGATGCTTGATCGGCGCAACAGATCACCGAACCAGTGCATGCGGTCTTCGTCGGGAAGCAACTCGTGGTTAGGGCCGCGAGCATCGGTCATGGTTCTAAGTTTCACCAGCTCGAAGGTTTGGCCGCGAAGGCCCGGACGCTCCTGTCGGAAAAGGACCGGACGTCCGAGCAAGACCCGGACACCTATCGCTGCGGCCGCCAAGATCGGAGCGGTTGCCACTAGCACAGTGAGGCTGGCGGCTATGTCCAAGAGTCGCTTGAGCATGGTCGGAATTGGATTCATCTCAACGCTCCGCGCCGTTATTTTTGAAGCGTCGGACTAGGAGAACCCAGACCGGAATGGTCGCTGCAATTCCGATAAGTCTACCAAAAGCGGCGCCGTTTGGTCCGTCTACTAGCCCTCCAATGGTTGCGCCAGCCATCATTAACAACATCGCAAACGCCCTGGCCGCAACCATCTCCACGAAGCGTTGTTTGACCCGCAATACATCGGCAAGAATTGCGCTGCTGATATTGAGAACTTCATAAATGGCGACTAACAAGAACGCGCCAGCTAGAACCTCCCACGAGTCTCCAAGCAGCAAATCTGCCCCGAATACGGTGAGTGCCACGTATGATCCGACTCCCCATAGTGCAGTGCCCACGACTCCGAACAAAAGACCGACTGAGATGGTTCGACCCGGGGCAGAGCCGTGCAGGCGCTGCAGCAAGATGATCCGGCCGCCATAGACAAGGCTCGCCCATGGTTGGAACACCAGGAGACCAGCCGCAAAGAGCGCGATGGCGTCGAGGCCAGCGGCGAACCCGACGACATAGAGGACCAACTGCCCGCCGCCCGTAATCAGAAGACTCTCAGTCAAAAGAAGGCGACGTCCAGATGCTGAGATTGTTCGATCCTGAGATCGACCGTGTTCATCTCGGCGGGGTCGTAGGCCTAGCTCCGCCCGGTCTGAGATTTGTTTCGCAGAGCATGCCCGATGTGCTACCGCAAAGGCGACAAGCCCTCCGAGACCCCAGGAAGCGACGGCTAGGGGAGCGGCAAAAGAGCCAAGGTCAATTGAGAGACTCGCTGGAAATACGGCGTCCGAAATGGAGACGAGAACTCCGGGCAGCGCCACACCAAGCCAAACAGCATCGCTGCGCAATGCGTCGAGCGGTCGGGATTGAAGCAGCCGGTAGCGCAAGTGATCCTGAGGTAGCACCCACACGATGGAAGCGCCTAAAATTAGCACTGACAGTAAACCGGAGGGCCGCAGAGCGAGGACTATGATCACCAGCGTGAGCGCTGAGCCCAGCGTTGCCAACCAGTAATTTCGTGGCACGCTAACCGTTGAGTGTTCGTCGCCGAAGCTGTACAAGATTGTTTCGGAGTAGGCCGTCCGCAGAGCGCCTAGCGAAACAGCGAACGCTCCGTGCGCCAAAGCAAAGACAGCGAACGAAGAAATCGTTGAAGTTGCGGCGATGGCCAGCGGTAACATTGCGTTCGAAGCGCTCGACACAAGCTGGTCGATGACCACCGTGGCGTTGCGCGCCGGAACCCCACTATCGCTAGGTGTTCCGGAAGTGGCGACGTTTTCAGCCTGCGGTTTCACTAGGACGGGTGTCCAAGGTCAGGCCGCGAAGGACCCGGCAGGTGAGTCCGCGCTGACCAGTATGTGGCTTGTCGCATCACGCGGGGTGGCGAATCCGACCATTGTTCGCGCGATTAGGTCTATCTTCTATATGTTGCACTGATGTATCATTGTTATTCGATGTGTACTGGTTCTCCGAAGCCAGCAGCGGCATCAGGAGGCAGTTCTGGCAGCCAGAATACTACGACGAGGCGGAGACCGCGCTATGTCGTACCTCCTCTCAATAGTTGTATTGATTCTTCTTGGTTTCGTTATCGGAGCGAGTCCGACTTCGGTGCTGGGCTCGACCCAAGGGATTTCCCCAGCGACGGCGTCGTTACTGGTCGCGGCTCTCGGAATAGCGTTGGTCGGGCTGGTTCTTCAGGGCTCACAAAACCAACGGACGCGATGGATTCTTGCTGCCGGCCTGGTTTTTAGGCTCGGACTTACCGGCGTCCGCTACGCGTTCGACGGCACAAGCTTCGACAGCGATAGCTTCTTTTACCGCTCGCAAGCGTCTGAATTGTTGGATGCAATGGGCGCCGGTTGGTGGCCGCCGGGAGGGCCCAGCGCATATGTGTCCGGACCCGCTGGCGGCAACGATTGGATTTCGCTGCTCATCGCCTGGATCTACAAGTTTGTCGGCACCGACATGTACACAAGTTTCGTCTTCATGTCTGGAATTGCCTTTCTGGGAACAATTGCGTTTGTTCGAGCGATTCGAGCTTCTTACGCGAGCGACCGAGCCACAGAGATTTTTGCAGCGATGTTGTCATTTGCACCATCGATTGCGGTCTGGACCGCTACCGGAAAAGACGCGGTTTTGTTTGCATCGCTCGGGTTCATCGTCATGGCCTGGTTTGAGTACCTCGACAATAGGCTCTCGGTGTTTGGTGTAGCTGGTGCTGCAATCTTCGGACTTGCCGGTGTCTTAATTCGCCCCCACATCATCTTGCTAGTCGCCGGCGCGTTGTTGATAAGTCTCTTCGTTTCGCGTGGGGTTAGCGAGGGAAGACGCTTGCTCGGCATGGTGATGGGTACCGTGGGAGTCGCGTTTTTGATCGCTGCCTCTAGAGGACTCGTCGGCGGGGTCTCGGTAGCCGAAGCGATCACTGCGGCTAGTGAGAGAAGCGCATTCGATGACGCAGTGATAACGCCAAGCAATCCCCTCACGCCGATCGGGTATTTGCAATCGGCTCTAACTGTTTACGTTAGGCCGTACCCGTGGGAGGTCGTACACGTCTTTTCTTTTCTTGCAGCTCTTGAGGGCATCATAGTTGCGACGATGATTGGTGCTGTCGCCTACTGGCGACGGAGGATTGTCAACGCGGTCGGCGTCGCCCGCTCGCTCTTCTTGGTTAGTTATTTGGCGGTCGCAATCTTCGCGTTTGGAACTGTTGGCAACTTGGGTGTCATCGCACGACAGCGTGTGCAGATCACCCCGATGCTTTTCCTGCTCGTTTCGGTGGGCATTGCATCGAGGGGCCAAGCGCTGACAGGTATGGCAACGACCGACGAAACGGGGCAAGTGGCCCATAGCGACCCGACGGCCCGCGAGGTTAAAGTTGGATAGCACCATGGCTTGGTCAAGACCATTCATCTTTGCCACTAATGTTTTCTTCATGCCCCGCGCTTTTTGCACTCGCTAGCGATGCTCGACATCCGAGGTAATTCTAAGTGAACCCAACTCAACTACTCAGTATCGCTAAAGCTCGGTGGCTCACCGTCGTGCTTTCGATGATCGTTGTGTTGGCGGCCGCGATCGGCCTCACAGCGAAGCAGGTACCGCTGTATTCCTCTGAAGCGGAAGTTCTGATTCAGGTAACCGACGCTCAGGAACGCTTCGGAACAGGCCAGGATTCGACATTTCTTCGTGAGCGGAATCTGCGCAACGAAGTAGCATTCGCCAAAAGTGATCGCGTGAGGCTTGCAGCCGAGAGCGATGTGGGAGATGAGCTCGAGATCGAGATTCTGTCGGGGAACGGCAGCGACACCATCGAGTTTCACGCCTTAGAAACCTCCCCTGACGGTGCTGCGCTTGCTGCCAATGTTTATGCCGAGGCCTTTGTGGCCCAACGGATAGAGGCGGCTACTGAGTCGTATCTCGAGTCGTCAGCGGTCCTCCAGCAACAACGCGACGAGATCCAAGAGCGCCGTAAAGACCTGGGCGAAGAGATTTCCCTGGTTGAGGAGGCCTCACTTGACGCTCAGGAACTGCAGATAGGAGCGGCTCTACAGGACCTGCTAGTCGTCAGTCGGCTTTCGGGAGCTGGCAGCGCGCAAATTATCAACGCTGCCATCTCTCCAGATCAGCCGACGAGCCCTAACTGGTTAATGAATGTTGTGGCGGCCACGATACTGGGGGCTCTTGTGGGAGCAGGATTGGCCCTCGTGAAGGACCACTTCGACGACACTGTGAGGTCCGAGAGCGACCTCGAGCGAGCGAATGGCCATCTGCCAACGCTTTCAACCATTCCGGCTCCAGTGACCAAGACAAAGTCCGGTTTGGTCGCCATTCATACGTCCGCTCAGTCGCCAGCCTTTGTCGAAGGGATTCGTGGCCTCCGATCAGCAATCCGTCTAGCTGGCGAGATGAGGGAACCGATTTCTTCGATCTTGATTACGAGCGCGAACCCGTCAGAAGGAAAGTCGACAACCGCATCAGCGCTTGCCGTTTCTTATGCACGAGCCGGGTTCGCAGTACTTCTAATCGACATGGATCTTCGGGCGCCCACTATCCATTCCCAATTCGGACTAGAGAACGACTTTGGTCTCGCCGACGCGATCTCTGCAAGAACCGAACCACCGATCTTCGAAGTCGGTGATGGCGGTCAGTGGCAGATGTCGGTCGTTACTGCTGGCTCCAGGCCCGAGGACCCGGCCGACATCGTCTCGTCTGAGGTCTTTGAGAAGCTGATGACCGATTTCAAATCGATCTTTAACATCGTGATTCTCGACTCACCGCCTATCCTTCCCGTAGCCGACGCGTTGACTCTGAGTAGAACATGCGAAGCTACGGTCTTGGTGACTCGGTGCATGAAAACCAGCTCATCGGATGTTTCACTCGCACTCGAACGACTGCGTCGAACGAACGCTCCTGTTCTCGGCTCTGTCCTAACCGGAACTCCTCAACGCCTCAGCTACGGATACGGAACCGACCCGACCGATCGTTCTGATGTGGCCTCGCCTGTAGCGAGCGGTGTTGCTCGTACGTTTTCCCACAGCGTTGAAGACCATGCCGACAGCACGGCCTCCGACGACTCGCAAGGCCCTGCTTCAAAGCCGACCCTAGTTCGTCAACAGTCGACGAGATGGCACCGCAACCAAGACCCCGAAGAGAATTCTTGATCAATCCAACTGAGTAGTCCTTCCTGCGAGCGGAGCCAAGTAAGCGGTGGGATTCGCGCGACAATGGCTTTGTGCCGATGCGACAAGACTGCAAGAATTTCGAAAGCCGTAGCTACTCCAACGGCGACACAGTCCGAAAGTGCAATATTGATCTTGCGCCGGAGGCCCCATGGCGATGCCCTGAAGAGTGCGACGGGTACGAGAGACGGCTTGCCGACGTCAATTGGGCTTATGGCACTCTCGTTACGCCGCCCACTCCTGCCGAGCCCAAAAGTCTGGGATCCGATGACAGCATCGCGGCATTGCTCGACGAAGCAGAAGATATTGTGAACGCCGCGGTGCCCGACGCCCTGGCCGAAGCGGAGGCCCAACGCGAAAGCGAACAACGCGGGTTTCTGAAGCGACTATTTCGCCGCGGGCGGCCAAAGTAGAGCGAGCAGTGCCGTTGTGACATGTGTCTCCGCGATTCTTCGTCTTGGTGGGCCCAGAGCTTCGCTCTGTAGAATCCGTCCTCAGCCTTTAGCCAGCCCTCTCGCTCCAATCCAACACCGATCGGCCAACGCCGGGTGATTCAACTGACCACATTTAGCGCCGACAGTTCGCGTGCAATCTCCGGACCCGAGTGGCTCACTGCCCGACGCGCCGAGGCCTTCGAGCGCTTCGCCGCTGCATCCTTGCCTTCGGTCGAAGAAGAGGTATGGCGCTACAGTCCCATCTACGAACTCGACCTCGACAGGTTCGCGCCAACAGAGGAAACATCGGGGCCATCATTTTCGGTCTTCGAGAATGTGGCCACCCGCTCTGGAGCAGTCGAAGTTCGTAACGGTTACGTCACCTGGGTCGAGCTAGATGACGAGTTGGCGAGTAAGGGGCTCTTCGTTGGGCCGCTCGCCGATCATCCAGATGGAGCCGACCTTTTGGGTTCGGTCGTTGGTGAACACGCCGATGCCTTTGGCGAACTCCACGACGCCTTCTTGGGCGACGCTGTAGTGGTCGACGTTCCAGCCGGGATGGTTGTCGACAAGCCCATTGTGGTGGGTACCCGCACCAGTGGCGATGGCATCGCCACATTCCCTCGCCTTATCGTACGAACCGGCGCCGATAGCGAAGTATCGGTTCTCGACTACCACGCTTCGCGGGGCGGAACCTCGCTTGTGATTCCCATTGTCGAACTCGATGCTGGCCCAGCGTCGCGCCTTAAGTACCTCAACGTCGAGGCCTTGGGAAACACCACTTGGCAGCTCGGCCACCAGGTATCGCGGGTTGGTCAAGAGGCCACTCTTACCGCTGGCACCGCTGCACTCGGCGGACACTACGCGCGGATGCGTTCCGATTGCCGCCTCACCGGGCGCGGCTCGTCGGGCAACCTTTTAGCGCTTTACTACGGAGACGGCGATCAGACGCTCGACTTCCGCACCTTTCAAGACCACATCGCGCCCGACACCACCAGCAACCTGCTGTTTAAGGGTGCGCTGGCCGACGAATCGAAATCGATCTACACCGGGCTCATCAGGGTTCGCCCCGATGCGCGAGGCACCAACGCCTACCAGACCAACCGCAACATCAAGCTCTCCGACAAGGCCTGGGCCGAGTCGGTGCCCAACCTCGAAATCGAGAACAGCGACGTGCGCTGCAGTCATGCATCGACGGTAAGCCCAATCGATGCCGATCAACTCTTCTACCTCGAAAGCAGGGGAGTGCCCTCGCTGGTGGCCGAACGGCTAATCATCGCCGGGTTCTTCAGCGAGGTACTCGAAGCGCTGCCAGTTTCAGAGGCGACCGGAGTAATCGCCAAGATGATCTCGGCCAAACAAGATCGCCACCAAAGCGCCAACAAAACCGAGAGTGCCTCGCCGTGACCCGCCTCAAGCTGTGCCAACTGGCCGATATCGCGCCCGACTCATCGCTGCGAGTAGACGTTGACGATCACCGCATTGCACTGGTGCGAATTGGCGACGACCTCTACGCCATCGGCGATGAGTGTAGCCACGCCGATTACTCGCTTGCCGAGGGCATTATCGACGCCGACGAATGCGCCATCGAGTGCCCTAAACACGGCAGTCTATTTGGTCTCGTTGATGGCGAACCGCAATCGATGCCCGCTATCCGTCCCGTGCCCGTGTACGCCATAGAGGTTGTCGACGGAACGATCTTCGCGACCATCGCAGACGAGGCCACATGAGCCTCGTCATCGAAGAACTTGCAGTAAGCGTCGACGGAAACCAGATACTCGAAAGCGTCTCGCTCGAAGTTGGCAGCGGTGAGGTTCATGCCCTGATGGGACCGAACGGTTCGGGAAAGAGCACTTTGTCGAATGCTCTAATGGGGCGACCCGGCTACAGGATTACCAGCGGAACTGTGAGCATCGACGGCACCGATCTGTTGGCATTGAATACAGCCGAGCGTGCCGCTGCAGGGCTGTTCTTGGCCATGCAACATCCCACCGAGGTTCCCGGCGTGCTGCTGGTCGACGTGCTCAGCGCATCGCTGGCTGGCGGCGAGGGGCTCGACGAAGCGGTGCGAGCCGAGCTCGAAGCCATCAATCTCGACGAGTCGTTCCTAGAGCGACCGTTAAACCTCGACCTTTCCGGTGGCGAAAAGAAGCGCAACGAAACTCTGCAACTGGCGCTGCTCAAGCCCAAATACGCCATCCTCGACGAAATCGACTCGGGGCTCGATGTCGACGGCCTGCGATTGGTTAGTCGTCGAATTGAACAGGCCACCAACGACGACGGCCTCGGCGTGCTGGCCATTACTCACTTCACGCGGCTTCTCACCGAACTCAAGGCCGACAAGGTCCACATCTTGGCCAAGGGACGAATCGCCGAAACCGGCGGCGCTGAACTGGCCGACGAACTTGAAGAGACCGGCTACGCCCGCTGGGTGGGCGAACCCGAAGCCGATGAACCGGTGGCCGCCGATCCCTTCGCAGACCCTTTCGCCTAACGCCGCCCAACTAAAGCGGCGTCGCCATTGGGTCGATGTTGAGACATGACCTCGGCCGGCGACGAACACGTTATGCGACCGCCGCCGCCCATGCCGCCGATGCCGCCAGCGGTAATGCCCGATCGCGGCTTCGCTCCGCTCTGCGAAGGTGAGCCTGTGCCGCAATACGTCGCACCCGCTCCGGTGGCGGTAGCGCCGCCCCCGCCACAAATTCCCACGGCAGCACCGCAAGCTGGAGCATTCATTGCTCCGCCCCCTAAGAAGCGTCGAACATGGCTGATCGTGCTCGTCATTGCGATTCTGGTTGCGGTCGGCACAACGGTGGTGGTCGGGTTGGGAGTCGCCGCTATTCGCTACAGCGAGGGTGCGGCCCAAGACAACGTGCCGGTCTCGGCTTGGGAGGGGCAGTGCTTTGGCCAAGACTCTTCAAAGACAGCCGTCGCTTGCTCGGGGCCGCACAACTTCGAGGTTTTCTACGTTGTCGAATACTTCCCTGAGTCCGAGTATCGCGGTCGTTTCGACCGCGTGCTGGGAAATGAGCTTTGCGACGATGAGTACGACAGAATCTTGCGAGACGCTGGCTCGATGGCTGGCGATCTTATCTATACCGAGGTAGTCCCGACCCGCGAGCAATGGGATGAAGGCATGCGTGTTGTGCTCTGCGTGGTTCATACCGGTATTGCGACGACAACGCAGGGTTCGGTCGTCGAAGCAGCCGCTAGGTAGTTTCTGCCTCGAGTTCGTCGAGGGCTTGAGCGAGTGTGTTCCAGCCGAGTGGTGCGCACTTGATTCGAACCGGGAACTTCACAACACCCTTGAGCGCTTCGAGATCGCCGAGTTTTAGCTCGCTGGTGGGTTCGGCTTGCTCGGAGCCGTCTAGTTGGCTTTCGTGCACGTTCATCATGGTCTTGAACGCGGCGATGAACTCACGAGCATTCTCGGCCGATTTGCCCTTCACCACAGCGGTCATCATCGATGCCGACGCTTGGCTTATTGAGCAGCCTTGACCGCCGATCTTTAGATCGGCGACGGTTCCGTCGTCGTCGACCTCGATGGTGAGGATTATCTCGTCACCGCACAGCGGGTTGAAGCCCTCGACGCGGTGCGCCGGTGGCGGCAGCTCGCCCTTGTTTCTAGGGCTGCGGTAGTGATCGAGGATGATCTCTCGGTAGAGGTCTTCAAGTCCCATGATCCTAGAAGTGTAGAGGCGGCTGCTCGACAAAAAGCATTGGAATGATTTGACATTGGTTGTTGACGACATATAAGCTCGAACGTATGATCTACACTGGCAACACATCAGGGCCTGTCCGGGTTAGGTCCGGTCTTGGCGAACTCGACGATTTGTCCGACGTGTTGTCGCTGGTCGACAAGGTCGACCTAACAGCGGTCGATCCAGAACAGCTCGCCGATGTGGTCGTAGATCTGTTTGCCATTAAGAACCGCATCGACGCACTAGCGACCAAGAGCGTTAATGCCTTGGCCGAGTCGGGGGTGTTCGACGGTTCGAAGATGAAGTCGGTGGCCACATTCCTCAAAGTGAATACCCATATCTCCGGTGGGGTTGCCAATCGTTGGAAACGGGCTGCTCATCAGCTTCGCGATATGCCTGCGACGGCAGCGTCGTTTAGAGCTGGCCGCATCAGCTTCGAGCACGTCCTGCTCATGGTCAGCGTGTACAACCACAAACAGTGTCGCTGGGCCTTCGAGGCCGCCGAGGCTGCCGACCTGATCCCTGTCGCCGAAACCAAAGATTGGGTCTACTTCAAAGCCTGCTGCGAGCGCTTCATCCAGGTGGCCGATCCCTCCCAGGGCGAAGACCGCGCCAAAGACCAGGCCGCAAAGCAAAAGCTTCACCTCTCGCCCACCTTCGACGGCATGTACAGGATCGATGGCTGGCTCACCCCTATCGACGGCGAGCTTGTCGACAACGAACTCACCCGCCTCGAGAAGGTCGAGTACCTTGCCGATTGGGCCGAAGCGAAACGGCGCCTTGGCTTCGAACCCAGCCAAAACGACCTTGTGCGTACCCGTGCCCAACGCAAGGCGGCTGCGCTAGCAAAGATGGCGCAGCGGTCAGCCTCGCTGGGCGTAGCGCCCGTATCCAGTCTGCCGTGTCTCAACGTCAATATCGACTGGGAAACCTTCCAAGCGATTACAAGCCAGATGGCTGGGCTCGATGCCGAACTGCCAGCCGATGGCGAACGCCAGACCGAAGCCGGGCACAACGTGTCTCCAACCCAAGCGGCCCAACTTCTAATGGAAGGCCACGTGCGCCGGGTCGTGTACGGGCCCGATGGTCACATTCTCGACTTTGGCTACAAGACCAGGTTCTTTACCGGTGGCCTTCGCGAAGCCGTAATGCTTCGAGATCGGTATTGTGCCGAACCAGGGTGTGGTCTACCCGCCCGGCTCTGCGAAATCGATCATGTAGTTCCGCGAGAAAAACGCGGCGCAACCTCAGAATCCAATGGCCGGGCGAGATGCAGTTTCCACAACGGGCTCAAAGGTGCAAACATCGAACCCGAAGCCGTAATCACCGATCACCGCCCCTTCCTAACTTGGTACCGGCCCGCGTCCGAATAGCCCTTGGCTGGCTAGCGGTTCTAGAAGTCGAAGAAATCTCCCGATGCTTCGAGCGCGTCCGCTAACGCGTCGACGTCGGCTTCGTCGTTGTACAAATACAGCGAAGCCCGAGCGGTGGCGTTAGCGCCGAGTGCCTTCATCAGCGGCTTGGCGCAGTGATGCCCGGCCCTTAGACAAACACCGTGTTGATCCATCACCTGGGTTAGGTCGTGCGGATGAATGTCCTTGTACTGGATCGAGAACACCGCACCCCGACTCGCCGGCTCGGCTGGGCCGTGAATCGTGAGATCGTCGCCGAAACGCTCGACGAGGGTTCGCAAGGCGTACCCGGTTAGCTCCACCTCGTGCTTACGGATTGCGTCCATGCCGATGTTCGACAGGTAATCGACTGCGGCGCCTAGCCCAACGATCTCGGCGATCGGTGGCGTACCGGCCTCGAACTTCCAGGGGATATCGGTAGCGGTGAATCCCTCGGTCGTGACATCGAGGATCATCTCTCCGCCGCCCATGAACGGCGGCATCGCCTCGAGTGTCTCCTCGCGGGCCCAAAGCCCGCCAATGCCGGTAGGGCCAAGCATCTTGTGGCCGGTAAAGGCAACGAAATCTGCACCCAGGTCGTCGACCAAGGTCGGCATGTGCGGAACGTACTGCGCCGCATCTACCAGCGTGGTTACTCCGGCCTGACGGGCCATGTCGGTGAGCCGCCTTACCGGGTTGAGCGTGCCCAACACGTTTGACATCGCAGTGAACGAAAGCAGCTTCGCTCCGTCGAGTGTGCGCTCGATGTCGGTTAGATCTAATTGCCCGTCGTCGGTGAGGGGAATCCAGCGGAGCTCGATGCCGATGCGTTGCGCCAGCATGTGCCACGGAACAATGTTGGCATGATGCTCCATAAGGGTCAGCACAACGGCGTCGCCCTCGCTTAGGTTTGCCTCGCCCCACGTATGAGCAACCAAGTTGATTGCCTCGGTATTGTTCTTGGTGAAGACCAGTTCTCGCTTGGACTCTGCGCCGATGAAGTTGGCTACCCGGCCGCGGGCGCCCTCCATCGCGTTGGTGGCCTGCTCGGCAATGTAATAGGTACCGCGATGCACGTTTGCGTTAATGGTCTCGTAGTACGTCGACATCGCTTCGATAACTTGGCGCGGCTTCTGCGAGGTATTGGCCGAATCGAGATAGATAAGGCGTTGGTCGCCGTGCACCAACTCGCCGAGAATCGGGAAGTCCTTCTTGATGGCGGCTACGTCCAATGCCTCCGGTCTGGTTGAGCTGTCGCTCACGCCCACGCCTCAAAGCCGTCGCGTTCGAGCTTCTCGGCCAGTTCCATCCCGCCAGAGTCAATAATTCGGCCCGCTCGCAGGATATGCACGTGGTCGGGTTCGAGCAGCTTCAGCAGGCGTTGGTAATGCGTGATGACGATTACGCCCAGGTCGGGGCGGTCTTTGCGGACTTG
>CBERPN010000051.1:0-17648 GCA_965524675.1 uncultured bacterium | reverse complement strand
GCACACCCTTGCCCTCCATGACGAAGGCGTCCCGACGTTCCGCGAGATGAGCGATAGCGGTTTCGCCGGAAAGGGCACCGCAAAGAACCGGGTAGTACCAGTCCATTGCCCATCGGTGCTTAGGCGCGAACGCCGAATCGCGATGGTGACGGATCGCGTTGGTGAGTAGGCCAAGGCTTAATTCCCAATCGGGCCGTTCATGCCCGAGATGTTCGGCGATAGCTACCGCGCAGCGAAGGCTGTGACAAATGCTTGATGAGCCGGTGAGAAGCGCAAACGACCACGGCGTGCCGTCGGGGTGTCGGGCCCAGAGGATCTCGCCACGAGGTTGTTGGAGTTCGAGAACCCAGTCGATCGCACGTTCCACCACAGGCCAGAGAGTCTCCAGGAATCCTTGATCGCGGGTGACCAGGTAGTGATGCCATGTGCCAGCGGCGATATAGGAGATTACGTTGGCGTCGAGTTTGTCCTGTTCGACCTCGTCGTCCAGGTAGTACTGAAACCAGGACCCGTCGGGGCGTTGTAGGTCGGCCAGCCACTGGTATGCTTTTTCGGCCGCTGCAATCCGTCCTGTGACGCTTAGCGCCATGGCCGCTTCGATGTGATTCCAAGGGTCGGCGTGGCCGCCGGGGAACCACGGAATCATGCCCGAATCCAGCTGCCATTCGAGTAGACCGTCGGCGGTTAGTTCAATCTCGTCGGCGCTGAGAATTCCAGGTATTTCAGGCCGCGACATGCGAGCGCTCCTTGCCATCATTCGTATCGGTAGGGGTTGGTTCGAGCGGAACCGGAACGCGGCCCGGCTTTTTCGCGTAATGTATAATGCTCTTGCCCAGAACTGGATTGAGAACCTTTTCGGAGAATCGCGTAACGAACGGAGCCTTCGAAATGTCCCAGACCAAAAGACGATGATACGCCTTGGTAAGAGGGTTCTCGTCAATATCGCGGTGTGGGCCAACGGCGCAGCGTATCCACCAGTATGGGGAGTGCAAGGCGTGAGCGTGGTGGCTGTCGATCGGCTTGAGTCCAGCATCTGACATCTTCTTGCGCATCTCTTCTGCGGTGTAGATGCGAACGTGTCCGCCCTCGGACTTCGGTGCGTAGTACTCGTCGGACAACTTCCAGCAAATCTTTTCTGGGAAGTACGCTGGAACGGTTACCGCCATGATTCCACCGGGCTTGAGCACCCTTGTGAGTTCGGCCATGGCCGCGCCATCGTCGGGGATGTGCTCCATTACCTCTGACGCGATGATCCGGTCGAAGCTGTTGTCGGCAAACGGCAGCCTCGTGGCGTCGCCGTTAGTGGTTGAGAGGGTCGCACCGGTTGGAGTTTCGCCCGCTTCGTACATAGCGATAGCAGTATTTCCCACCGCCACGAGTTCGTCCCACGCTAGGTCGCAGGCGACAACTGTGGCACCGCGGCGAAGGCTCTCGAAGGCGTGTCGCCCAAAACCGGCGCCCAGGTCTAGAACGATCTCTCCGGCGCGAAGTTGAAGTCGGTCGTATTCGACGGTCAGCACTACTTTGCCGCCCACTTGCTGGCGGGCCGCGTTGCGTGCTCGTCTAGCAGTTCTCGGTATTGCTCGACGGTCTTGATTGCGGTGTGTCGCCAACTCCACTGATCGATAACGCGTTGACGACCTTGCTCGCCAATCCGATCGCGCAGCTCTTGATCGTCGAGTGCCGCACCAATCTGGGTGGCTAGAGCGTCGGAGTCGCCGGGCGGCACGAGTAGGCAGGTCTCGCCGTGAGTACCGGCAACCTCAGGCAGTGCGCCGCCGGTAGTCGCCACTAGCGGTACGCCACAGGACATGGCTTCGATCGCTGGCAGTGAGAATCCCTCATAGAGCGACGGAACGACAGCCAACTCGGCTTCGCTGTAAAGCTCGACAATGCGTTGGTCGGGAACCCCGCTGACCCAGGTGACGCACTCCTCGAGGCCAAGGTCTCGAATCTTATCGAGGCTGGCCCCTTCTTTTGGTTTACCAATGATGGTGAGCTCGATGTGACGTTCGGTGCGAAGCTTCGCCACCGCGTCGAGAAGAAAGGTAAGGCCCTTCATCGCTACGTCGGCGCTGGCGGTCGTAACCAGTTTCCCTGGCTGGCGTGCGACACCTGGCACCGGCAGGAATAGCTCTGGATCGACACCCACAGGAACGACATGGATGCGATCGATGGGCACCTGGTGGTCGGCGCTGATGTCTTTGCGCGAGTTTTGCGACACCGTCATGATCCTGGGCATGCGCTTCGCGACCTGGGTCTGCATCTTGGTAAAGGAGTACCAGCGGCGCTTGCCGAAGTAGTCCCATTGGGTTGGAGCATGTTCGAGTTCGAGCCTCCGGTCGACGGTGATCGGATGATGAATTGTGCTCAGAACCGGCAAGCCGAGGCGCTCTTGGATAGCGAGAACCCCCCAACCGAGGGTCTGGTTGTCGTGCACTAGGTCGAACTCTTGTGCGCGCGGCTTTAGATGTCGGTAGGCGCGCCAGCTAAAGGCCATTGGCTCGGGGAAGGTGCCGGCGTTGAAAGATATTGCTTCGAGGACGTCGGTGATGTCGTTGAATTCCCATGCTCGCGGCCGTCGCATTGGGTAGGCATCGTTGTAAATATCAAGGCTCGGAAGCTTGATGAGCGGCACCCTCTCGTCGACGATTGGGTATGGCTGGCCGCCGAGAACCTCGACATGATGGCCTAGATCGACCAGGGCCTTTGAGAGGTGGCGGACATAGACACCCTGCCCGCCGACGTGGGGCTTCCCACGGTACGACAGCAGCGCAATGCGCAGAGGAGATTCGGACATGAGGGTTAAGCCTCACCTTCAGTAAGAGCGACGTGAGCAGGGGATTCCCGGGTTGTGACAACAATGTCGAACAGTGTCGTAGTCCCATACGAACTCGTTGTAACCTAGTTGTTACCTGCGGGTAACCCAAAACGGTGGGACAGTAGGGGTCGTCACGAGCTGCGGTCTCTTGTCGAGTACTGGCGCAGGGGCGCCAGAACTTGAAGGCGGATAAAGTAAAACTGTACCTGGCTGCGCTTAGCGTTGTTTCGGGTCTCCGAGCTTGTATGGCCCCGCCAGGGTGCGGTCTCTGGTGTTGTGCGTGGCCGCGCCGGGAATGGGTTTGGTGGAGCCAACGTTGTGGGCGGGGCCTGATTACTGCACGCCGTGCAGGCCGTTCGGGGCCACGGAGGCCGCCGCAGCGCGCCGGAAGCAATCTTGGGTGGCCGGAGCGCGGTAGGGCGGAGGGCGTTGTTCGCTTCGCTCTCTTACCAAGTTCTGGCGCTGGGGCGCCACAACTTGCGCTAGCCCGTAGCCTGAGACTCCCGGCCTGCGTGGCCGGGGAACGCTGCCCAGTAACGGCCGGAGCCGAAGGCGGAGAAAGGGTGATTGAGTAGCCCGTGGCGCTAGCGAGGGCGAGTTTGGAAGGCTAAGAGTGTTAGCGGAGCGCCGGAGCCGAAGGCGGAGAAAAGATAATTGTGAAAGCCCTAATTCAGCGAGTCACTTCAGCGTCGGTTTCGGTTGCTGGTGAGATTGTCGGCCAGATCGATTCTGGATTGGTCGCGCTCATTGGGGTGACCCATGACGACGACTTGGCGAGAGCGGTGAAACTTGCCAGCAAGATAGTCAACCTGCGTGTGATGGATGATTCCGACGGGGTAATGAATCTGTCGGTTGCCGACACCTGCGGCTCGGTGTTGGCCATAAGCCAGTTCACTCTTTACGGCGATACCGCCAAGGGTCGGCGACCGTCGTGGACGGCGGCGGCCAACCCGGAGGTCGCCGAGCCTCTAGTTCAGGCGGTTATCGACGAGCTAAGAGTCCAGAACGTCACGGTCGAGACCGGGATCTTTCGTGCTGAAATGGTCGTGCAGATAACCAACGATGGTCCGGTTACGGTCATGATCGAGCTGTAGGAGAGTTCTCGTTTGAGTGCAGGGATTAGTCCGTCAACTGGCGCTGAGGGCAAATCCCGGTCCGGGCGCCGTGGGCCGTTTGTCGATCACCTGGTCGGCTAACCCGTAGTCGACTACGTCTTCGCCTCGCACGATGTAGTCGCGTTCGATATCGGTTGCGATCTTCTCGATCGACTGACCGGTGTGGTGGGCTAGCAGTTCTTCGATTCTGCGTCGGGCGTGACGCATTTCTTCGACTTGTATTTCGACGTCGGTGGTCTGGCCTTGCGCGCCGCCGTGCGGTTGGTGAATTAGCACACGGGCGTTAGGCAAAGTGAGTCGCTTACCCGCAGCGCCGGCGGCGAGGATCACTGCCGCCCAGGACGCGGCTTGTCCGACGCAGATGGTCGAGATATCGGGCTTGATGTACTGCATGGTGTCGTAGATTCCAAAGCCAGCGGTCACCGAGCCACCAGGGCTGTTGATGTAGAGCTGAATGTCGCGGTCGGGGTCTTGGGATTCGAGGTGAAGGAGTTGACCAATGATCAGGTTGGCGCTGGTGTCGTCGATTTCGGTGCCGAGGAACACCACCCGGTCGGCAAGCAATCGGGAGTAGAGGTCGTAGCTACGTTCGCCTCGACTGGTTTGTTCTACGACCGTGGGTACGAGATAGCTCATTTTAGCCTCCATAAAGCGCAACTGATTGATTGCGAGTATGCCCCACGAGGCGGCTATGTGCAACCTCAAGGTTGCGTGTTATGGTTAAACCTATGACAGCTGATCGAGCAGATACTCCCACCACAATCAAGATCGACCACGACGTCTCGGCTCCGCCCGACGCGGTTTGGGAAGCCCTCGTCACCAACGAGGGCCTTGCTCGCTGGATGGGCGAGGGGTCGACGATAGATCCCGTTGCCGACGGTGAGCTCAACGTTGCCGATGTAACCACCGGCCGACCCCGTCGCGGTCGGATCGACGAGGTATCCATTGGCGATCGGCTCGACTTCACTTGGTGGCCACACGATGATCCCTCCGAGACGACTCAAGTGTCGATCGTGCTAAAGCCGAGCGAGCTGGGAACTCTAGTGACGGTCATCGAGAATCGTCCGCTATCGGCATCGGCATCGGCATCGGCATCGGCATCGGCATCGGCATCGGCATCGGCATCGTGGGCTTGGCGATCTGCAATGTTGGCTGTGGCAAGCTCTTTTGTTTGTGTCTGAGGGCTAACACTTGTCGTCCGAAGTCTTCTTCGCCCTCGCCGACCCGACCCGGCGTCAGATCATCGAGATCTTGGCCGAACGCGGATCGGGCACGGCAACAGCACTAGCCAGCGAACTCGACATCACCCGTCAAGCGGTGGCCAAACACCTTGCATTATTAGCTGCCGCAGGGCTTGCCTCTGGCAAAAAGGTTGGTCGCGAGACTCGTTTTGCGCCCCAGCCCGAAGCGTTGACAGAGGTAATCGATTGGGTTGCCAAAGTTGAAGGCGAGTGGAAGTCACGCCTGAGCCAGCTCGCCGAAACTGCTGTGAACAACAGCACTATTCAGCAGCCTCCTGCCGCCCAATGACCCACGACGCGATGAACGCTGTGATCGAAAGCAAGATCATCGGCCAGTATCCCCACCGGGTGGCGAGCGTGTTGCCTTCGCGCAGCCCAATCGTGGAGTACAGCACTTTCTGTTCGGAGATCCCCGATCGCGATTCGACGATGCCACTAGGTGTTATCACCGCGCTGAATCCAGTGGGTGCAGCCTGGAGAACCCAGCGGCCGGTCTCGATCGCTCGAAGCTGAGACGACGCCACCTGTTGGGCCTGCAAGATGGTGAGCCAATAAGACGAACCATTGGTTGGATTGATGAGAACTCGACCGCCGTTGGCTATGGCGTCGCGGCCGCGGTGCTCAAAGAACACCTCCCAACTAATCGAGATACCTAGCGGGCCGAGCGAGGACTGAACGACCGCTGGCTCGGTTCCTGGTACGACATTGTTCGAGGGCAGGTCTTCGGAGAAACGTTCGATAAGACTTCGTAACGGCACGAACTCACCGAACGGTACGATGCGAACCTTGTCGTAACGGTCCCCAAACGTCCCGTCGGGTTCGATCACCTCGGTGAAGTTGTCGCGACCGATTCCTCCTGCCCGGTGAGTGAACCAACCGGGCAATAGAACCGCACCAAATTCCCTGGCGAGGGCTTGAAGCTGCGGTCGGGCCTCGTCTTCGTAGAGAGCGCCGCTTTCGGTTGCCGGAGATGGTCCGGGTTGGGGGTTGACCACGTTCTCGGGCCAAACGATCAGGTCGACGTCGCGATCGATTGTTCTCGTAGCTGAAACGTGGCGATCGAAGACCAACTGTGCCCCTTCGACGCTGGCGCGAGTGCGTTGTTGGCCGCCGCCCTGAACGAGCGCGACATCAATGGTTTCAACCGTGTGGCCCTTTGGAGCCAGCACCGCTAGCAACGAGATCGCTGCGACGAAACCGAGCGCAAGCCCGGCGTCGCGAAGATCGCGGGTAGCGAGAGCAGAGAGCATCATAGCGACAACCACTACCAGCGCAACGAGCAGCAATGAGCCGAACAAGCGGGCCGTGAACGCCAACGGTGCCCCAGCTTGGGTCATCGCAAGGTGCGCTATTGGTACACCACCAAACGGCCATGACCATCGCAGAGCTTCGACGCCGACAAATGTTGCCGGTAACGACAATCGTCGGGAGCGCCCGGGAGGAACGAGCGCCGCAGCAACACCAAACATGGCTGCAAAGAAAATCGCTGCCGCTGGGTAGCCGGCGGGAGTCAGGTCGAACATCCACAGGGTGGCGGGAAAGAACCATGACGCCGCGGCCAAAGTTGTGGTTCGAAAACGACGCCACCTGGTTTGATCAGCGATCAGGAGGTCGAGAACTGCCATCCCCACGAAGGCCAGCGGCCACCAACCCCACGGAGGCATGGCCGCGCAGACCAATAGCCCGGCGATGATCGCACCGATGGTTCGATGGCTACGGATGAGGGATAACACTAGTGGTCATTCTCGCGGTTCTGGAGTAGTTCTGGCGCACCAGAAACGGGAGAACTTTGCGATACGGGTCAAGGGTCTTCGTTTTGGGGTCGAAACCATGTTGGTGACCCCTAACCCTCAGAGCAGCACTCTCGACTCGCTTGATACCGCCGACCTCGGTTGGGATGACCAGAGCGCGTTAACAGCGTTGGTATGTGCTGGCGCCGACCTCGATCAGCCCCGCCATGTCCTGCACTACTTGTATGTGCTTAGCGAGGATGCCGCATACCTTGCGGCCACTGAGATGTCGGCCGCTGGATGGTTCGTCGAGATCGATGCCCCCGAGTCCGGTGATCCCGATTGGCTGGTGTTGGCTCAAGATCTGAGTTCGGTCCTCACCCCCGACAGGGTTCTAGAGACTCGAGTCTTCTTCCAGCGGCTGGCCAATAAGTACGTCGGAGAATACGACGGCTGGGAAGCAAGCGTCTGAGCGACTGGTCGACCCGCAGATAGACTCAATTTGCTAGCTGGGAAGCGATCGACCGAATCGAGGGTTCACGCCACTATGGAACTGGTTGTCACCGAGGAAGCCATAGCAAAGATTCGTGCCAAGGGAGGCACGGCGTCGATCGACTTTTTGCCCCCTGACGGTTGAGGCAAGGTTCGCTACGAGGTATCGGTCGATACCAACACCAAGGGTAAGAATCTCGCCGCCTACAAGCGGCTTCGGCGCGACGATGATTTGAGAATCTTAGTTTCGCCAAAGCTCGTCGGGTTCAGTCGAATCGTGATCGAGTCGAAGGGATTTCCCCGCAAGCGGGTGAAGGCCCAGATCGAGCGAGACGACGGAACCTGCGCGATTTAGGACCCGCGCCGGTAGTGGAGCGAAGCGAACCCGCGCGCCGCTGGCCGTGAGACGCTAGCCAGTACTAGATCCGTTTGCCGCAGACCGGCCAAGGCTGTGAGCCGCGTTCGGCCCATAGCGCCTTTGCCATAGCGTCCTGCCACCACCAGTCGGCTTCGTTTGGTTTCACTCCGACAAGCCACGGATAGTTGCGCTCGGCAACGCCGTTCCAAGTCTGAACAGTGAACTGATAAGCGCCGAACCACTTTCCGTTCGAACTGACTACTCCGTAGTCGCCCGTCGACTCGCAGGCTCGAAGCCTTTCGAGCTGCGCCTCGCTGAGGACGTTTTGGTGTCCGGAGGTCACTCGGTTGAACAAGGCGATCTCATCGGGGGTACATGCCGAGGCGGCAAAGGCGATCCCGAGCATGAGCACGAGCGCACGTATTATTTTAGGGCGGGGGAAATGCATTCGATCAAGCGTAGAGACTCTACGTCATCAATCCGTAACATTTGTAGTTGTGTTATCGGTCACAACTAGCCTGAATCCCTTTCGTATCAGCGATCTAGCCAGTTTTAAATATGACATTTCTATTGCGTCCGAAGGTACCGTTCGGTACTTCTAACCGCCTGGTGGGCCTGGTCGATACATGCAGGAATGCCGACGCCCCGGTAGCTGGCTCCCGCCACGAATAGTCCCGGGGCCCACTCTTCGAGCGCTGCCTCGATGCTGTCGACCTTGGCGAGATGGCCAGGCGAGTACTGAGGAAAGGCGTCGAGCCATCGTGAAATCCTCACCTCGGTAGGCTCGGCTTCGATGCCCATGATCCGCTTCAAGTCGGCTCGAATCTCGGCCAGCAACTCATCATCTGGCAGCCGAGCAACCTCCGGGTTACCAATGTGTCCAACAGACACTCGCAGGATCGTCGCGCCGGATGCTGCGAGGTGTTCCCACTTCGACGAACCCCACGAGCACGCTGTAATCGCTCGCTGTTCGGGTTTGGGCACCAGCACACCGGCGCCTTCGAGCGAAAGCGCGATGTCGGCGGGGTCATAAGCCATCGCAACCATGGCCACAGAAGCAAAGTCGATCGATCGCATCTCGCCAGCAGCCACCGCTGTATGTTCTTGCACAAGCGGCGCCGCATGGCTCGCCGGAAGGGCCAAGACGATCACCTCGGCGTCGAACACACCAGCATTGCTGAGCAGCCGCCAACCATCTCCGTCGCGCTCGAGGGTTTCAACGGTTGTGTCGGTGACGATGGCCGACCCGAGTCGAGCGGCCAGTTCATCGACGAAGCGGCCCATACCGTCGGGGTGGGCATAGAACAATGGTGCATCGGGGTCGGGCGGATTCTGTTCGCGGATAGCCCGAAGCTCGGCGATAAAGCTGGCACCCTGGCGAGCCGCGTGGGCCAGTTGAGCGGCGCTGGCGTCGAGGCTCAAAGAGTCGCAATCGCCAGCGTTGATTCCACCAAGCAACGGGTCGACGAGTCGTTCGAGCACTTCGTCTCCCAGACGTCGCCTAACAATCGAGCCGATCGATTCGTCGCCAACTACTTCGTTGTGGGTTCGCTCAAGATCGGCTGCTGCTGCGGACACCCCCACTGGCGAAAGCACTCCCGATGCGGCCAGTGCATCTAGGTCGAGTGGGATTCCGAGCACCATTGGCTGGGGCATCGGTCGGAGTTCGCCGTAGCTGTAGATGAACGCCGAACGCTGTACAGGGCTCACAAGCTCTTCGAGAAGCCCGAGTTCCTCGGCGAGTTCGATGCCCCAAGGCACTCTTGCCAAGAACATGTCCGAGGCCTCGTCTACCCGCATACCAGCGAATGGCGATGTCAGGATCTTGCCGCCGGGTCGATGGGCAGCGTCGAGCACAGTGACTTCGATATCGGGGTTGGCTTTGCGTAGATAGTACGCGGTGGTGAGGCCGGTGATCCCAGCACCGACGACCACGACTCGATGTTGTTGTGGGCTCATCTGCCCTCGCTGTGTACTAGGTCGACAACATGGGCCAACACCCCAGGGTCGAGTTCGGGCCAGACACCGTGGCCCAGATTAAATATGTGACCGGGCCGGCCATTGTTGGCCGCCAGAACCTCGCGGGTTCCTGCAGCGGCGACTTCGGCACCAGCGGCGATCCGTGCCGGGTCGAGATTGCCCTGGACTGACATGCCATCTGGAATGCGATTGCGCGCTTCGTCGAGTGGGATTCGCCAATCAATACCCATCACTTCCACCCCAGCGCTGGCCATGAGGCCGAGTAATTCGCCGGTACCAACACCGAAATGGATTCGTGGCACAGCTAGGTCGGCGACGCCAGCCATGACCTTGGTGGTGGCCGGTAAGACAAACTTGGAGTACTCGGCGGCCGACAGTGCGCCGACCCAACTGTCGAACAGTTGAATAGCCGACGCGCCCGCGATGATTTGCGAGCGTAGCGATGCAATGGCCAAGTCGGCTAGGCGGTCGAGTAATTCGAGGAAGAGCTTCGGTTCGCCGTGCATCATCGACTTGGTAAGCCCATAGGTTCGAGACGGCTTGCCCTCGATGAGGTAACTCGCCACGGTAAACGGCGCTCCGGCAAAGCCGATGAGGGGAACATCGAGTTCGGCCACGACGTTGCGGATCGTCTCCAAGACGAACGGGGTGTCGACCTCGGCCTCGAGCGGGCGCAGTCGTTGGAGGTCGGCGGCGCTACGAAAGGGTCGATCGACAACTGGTCCGACCCCTGGAACAATGTCGATTCCGAATCCGACCGCCCACGCCGGTACCACGATGTCGGAGTACAAGATTGCTGCGTCGACCCCATAGCGACGGACAGGCTGGATTGTGATTTCGGTGGCGAGGTCGGGTTTGGCTATCGCGTCGAGAATGCTCCCCTCACCCCGCACTGCTCGGTATTCGGGTAGTGAGCGGCCAGCTTGGCGCATGAACCAAACCGGCAACCGCGAAGCGTCTTCGCCTCGGCAGGCCGCGAGGAACGGTGACGATTCAATCGCTCCGTTCATTCCGAGTCATCGATCGCGGCTGACTCGTTGACAGCATTGTCCTCGTCGTGGTCGTCGCCCTGCGATGCCAGGCGTTTTGCGACCTTTTTCGATCGGGCTAGGGCTGCGATGGTCGTGACGCTCGCCGCTTCGGCAACCGCTGCCATGTCGATGGTGTCGGATTCTAAGAGCTCGAGCAGCAGGCCCTCGGGCTCGACCGTCAACACAGGCGTACCGACCTTGGTGACCTTGTCGATTTCGGATTGTAGCGTGCGACGAAAGTATGTCCGGGTGGGGTACACCTTCCAGTTGGCGTCGCTGGGGGCGATGCTCTTCGGCGAAGACACCACTACGCCGTCCAGACCAAGCCCGGTGAGCAGATCCACATTGGTGGTTGAGTGAACTGCGCCGTCCACGTAGTCGTCCCCGGCAATATTCACCGGGACGAACTGGCCAGGAACCGCCGAAGATGCCTGGACCGCGAGACCAATGCTCTCGACTGCAACGTCGTCTCGGCCTAGCGCGATCCGTTTCCCGTCACGCAGCCGAACCGCGCACAACCAGGTTGGAAGAGCGGGCCACTCGCCTCCGTTGCTCATTTCGTCGACTCGCAGTCGGGTCGCCGACCCATCGATGGTTCCGCGCGGCAAAGCGCCAGCGTAAGCCAAGCCCGGCCGAATGCCCCCGAGGAGGCTTCTGGCCACGAGCAGCGGATTGGTTGGCTTGCGGCCGGTCGGGCCGCTAGAGGTGGCGGTGTACGGAGTGGTGACACGATCGAGTAGCGCTTGGCCCTCGGCCGAAACCGATCCGCCGACGGCCCGCGCGAGCAGATCTGACGGGCTAAAGCCCGCTCGCAAACTGGACGCAGCGATAGCCCCAGACGAGGTACCGACCATCACCTCCACCGCACGCGGATCCCAGCCAGTTTCGGCTGCGATGGTGGCTAGAACCCCAGCGTGAAACGCCGTGGCGGGGGGGCCCCCCGCGCCCCCTAACCCTCCCAATTTTTTATTTTATGAATTCGTGCACAGCCGTCGTTGCGACGGGGTGCCGGGGGCGGTGGTTCTCCCAATAATCAGCTGGGACGGCGGAGCGTTCCAGGTAGGATGACCAACTCCCCAAAATGGGGTCTTTGTAGGGTTCGAGCTTGCACGGAGTATCTAATTCATCCTGATCTAGAAGAAGAGCAGGCATATATCGACCACGCCTACGAGTGTCTTGAAGCCTCGAAGGTCGCGGCAGCGCGCCTAACCACAATGGTCGAATCGGGTACTGGTGGTACCAACCAGGCACGGTTCGAACGCGATGTCATAGCCCAATCGGTCGCCAAGCGTCTCAGCCAGTTGGAACTCGGGCGGTCATCGTTGATCTTTGGACGGATAGACCACGACATCGACCATGGCGACGACGCGTTCTACATAGGCCGGCTCGGAGTTTGGAACAAAGAACAAGACCCGGTGGTGGTCGACTGGCGAGCTCCGGCGGCTGAACCCTTTTATCGTGCAACGGGCCCCGAGCCGCTCGGTTTGGTGCGGCGCCGCCATTTTGCTACGCGTGCTCGCGAGCTGGTCGGGGTCGAGGACGAGTTGTTCGGCGATCTCGCACGTTTCGTCGACGATGGCAGCGAGCAACCAAAAATCAAGGGACAAGGAGCCTTGATCGCCGCGCTCGAACAGTCCCGCACCGGACGGCTCGGCGACATCGTCGCCACCATCCAAGGCGAACAGGACGAGATCATCCGCTCCACAATGCGCGGTGTGTTGGTGGTGCAGGGCGGGCCCGGCACAGGCAAGACAGTGGTTGCCCTGCATCGTGCCGCCTACCTGCTCTATACCAATCGATTTCCGCTCGAAGGCCAGGGTGTCTTGGTCGTCGGCCCGAACCGGTTGTTTCTTGCCTACATCGAGCAAGTTCTTCCCTCGCTCGGCGAAGCGGGCATTCAGTTGGCCGTGGTCGGCGACCTGATTCCGCACGCCCGCGTTAACGCACACGACACCGAAGTGGTCAGTCGGCTCAAGGGCGACCTGGTGATGGTGGACGTGATCCGCAACGCCGTGCGAACCCGCGAGCGAGCCCTCCGGGAAGACTTTTCGATTGGCTATGGCCTAGACCGGCTTCGGTTCAGTCGGGAGCAGAGCGCCGAAATCGTGCGCCAAGCTCGTCGCCGGTATCGCACCCATAACGCGGCTCGTAAGTTCGTTAACGCAGAGTTCTTCAACGCCTTGGCCGCCGACTCGCGCGAAGGGCACGATGTAGCGATCGTGCGCGACCGTTTGCGCTACGACATGAGTGTTCGTGAGGCGCTCGAGTGGATGTGGCCGGTGCTAACACCGGCTCACCTGTTACATGATCTGTTCGGATCGACGGCGCTGTTGCGTGCAGCCGGCCGGGGCACCGAAGCAGCGGAATCGGTCGACCTGCTATTTCGCGAGCGTTCGGATCACGCCTCTGGAGTGGTCTTCACGATGGATGATGCACCCTTGCTCGACGAGGCGCTGGCGTTGCTCGGCCCCCGGAGGGGCAAAGGCAGCGTCGATGAGGTTCGAACCTATGGCCACATCGTGATCGACGAGGCGCAGGATCTGTCGCCGATGGAACTCCGACTACTTAAGCGTCGGTCCTTAAACGGGTCGATGACAATCGTCGGCGACATCGCTCAAGCCACCGGTGCTTGGGCCCACGACGATTGGGAGAGCGTGCTCGCCCACCTTCCTCAGAAACAGGAGCCGCGGCGCAAAGAGCTAACGATCGGCTACCGGATCCCAGCTCCGACCATGTCGGCGGCCACCAAGATTCTGCCCTACGCGGCTCCACAGCTCGATCCGCCCAACGCGATTCGTGAAGATGGCGACGAACCGATCTATCTCGAAGCGAGCGGAGACCTCTGGGCCGGACTCGAGCGGGTTATCCGCGACGAGGTGGCGGCAGAGCGTGGCAATGTGGCGGTCATTGTGCCCGTATCTTTGCGCGAGTTTGTCGAACAACGCTTGGTCGCTGCCGAAATCGCGTTCGGGCGAGCAACTCGAAGCGGGCTTGATCATCGGCTAACCGTCGTTCCGGTGACCCTGGTCAAGGGTCTCGAAGTGGACTCGGCGATTGTGGTCGAACCGGCGAGCATCATCGCCGAGGAACGCCAGGGCTACCGGTCGTTGTATGTCGCTCTCACCCGTGCCACCAAAAGGGTCACCGTGGTGTTCGACCAGCCACTGCCAGACGCGCTTTTGTGAGCGAGGAATTGAGCCCTCTTATCGATGCCTACCGGTTCTGCCCTGTGTGCGGATCCAATGCATTCGTTAGGGCCAGCCCGGGGAAATGCTGCGGCGAATGCGGTCACCGCGAGTTCAACAACCCTGTGGCGGCGGCCGGAGCTTTGATCTGTGACCCAGCGGGTCGCTTGCTGTTTGTCCGTCGAGCCGTCGACCCAGCAAAGGGGAAGCTGGGGATTCCCGGAGGATTCCTCGACGCAGGAGAGTCTTTGGAGGCGGCTGCGCGTCGCGAGGTCCGCGAGGAAACCGGACTAGAAATCATCAAACTCGAGTACTTAACGTCGCAGTCCAACCAGTATCTCTACGGTGGGCATCACCGAGTCACGGTCGATGTCATCTTCGTAGGCACCACAGAGTCGTGGGACGTTTCGGTCGACTCCGCTGAAGCTTCCGGTTTCGAATTCATAGCTCCCGGCGAAATCGACCCAGCGGAGTTGGCATTCGACTCGGTAAGAGCTGCAGTGCAGGCCTATCGCAATCGAGTGAGTTAGGCCTTTGGGCGGGGTTCCTTGGGCAGACCGAGCACCATCTCGCCGAGGATGTTCCTTTGCACCTGCGAAGTTCCGGCATAGATGGTTCCGGCGCGAGCGTTGAGGAATGTGCCAACCCACGATGCCGGATCGTTCGGCGAGCCGGGAAGGTCGCAGTGAAATGATGTCATCGGCGATCGACCGCTGGGCACCATCGCGTCGGCGCCCAAGATGTCGACGGCCAACTCGGTAACAACGCGGTGCTGCTCGGACCAGTAGAGCTTAAAGATCGAGCTTTCGGGGCCGGGGTGGCCGCCCTTTAGAAAGTCGGTGAGGGTGCGCATGCCCAAGTAGCGCATGATCTCAACCTTGCCATAAGCGTCGGCTAGTCGTTGCCGGATCAACGGATCGTTGTCGGCGCCGCGCTCGCGGGCTAGGTCGACCAACTTGTCGACCTCGGCCCGAAACATGATGGGCATAGTCGCAGCACTCTCGCCGCGCTCGTAGCCGAGCAGAGTCATCGCCACGGCCCAGCCAGCGTTGACCTCGCCCACAACATTGCCCTTAGCGGTTTTGGCGTCGGTGAAGAAGGTTTCGTTGAATTCGGAATCGCCTGTGAGCATTTGTATCGGTCTTACCTCCACGCCTGGCTGATCCATCGGGCACAACAAGAACGAGATGCCTTTGTGTTTCGGTAGGTCAAAGTCGGTTCGACACAGCACGAAGATCCAGTTGGCACTCATACCTGCCGAGGTCCAGATCTTTTGGCCGTTGAGCACCCACTCCTCGCCATCGAGCTCTGCTTTGCACATCAGACCCGCTAGATCCGAGCCCGCATTGGGCTCGCTGTAGCCCTGGCAAAACACGTCGTCGCCAGCGATAATTCGGGGCAGAAAGTGAGCCTTCTGTTCGTCTGTTCCCCATTGCAGGATAGTGTTGCCGACCATCGAGATACTGAAGGTGTCGTTAGAGCCGCCGGTGGGCGCGCCCGCTTTCATGAACTCCTCGGCCAGAATTACCTGTTCGAGTTCGGTTAGGCCGCCACCGCCGTACTCAGTAGGCCATGAGGGGGCGAGCAACCTGTTATCGCTCAGTGTCTGGCGCCATTCGGACATGAACTGCGGCAACGCTGCTTCGTCGAGCGCTCCGTAGCCCTTCCAATCCGCTGGCAGGTGCTCGGCGAGAAATGCTTGAGTCTTCTCGCGAAAGGCTTCGGCTTCAGCTGGGTATGTGGGATCCATAGCTTCGATGCTACGTCCGATTTGTTCCGCCAGCGAAAACCGGGTGGATAGCACCGGATTACGCTGGCAGAACCGCTTCCTGCGCGCGACGATTGGTGGGTGTCGCTGCAAGGGTTCTCCGAACCTGTCCGTACTTGGTTCGAAACCAGCTTTGTCGCGCCTACGGCCGCGCAGGCCAAGGGCTGGCCTGCAATCGCCAGTGGTGAACACACTCTTGTGCTCGCTCCCACGGGTTCGGGAAAGACCCTTTCGGCGTTTCTTTGGGGTATCGACCGCGTAATGACCGATCCGGTCCCTGAGCGTGAGTTGCGGACCCGGGTTCTGTACATCTCGCCGCTGCGAGCATTAGCGGTCGATGTCGAGAAGAATCTCCGTGCTCCAATCAAGGGAGCATCGTTGGCGGCTGAACGTCTCGGTGTCGATCTACACGTGCCGACCGTGGGAATCCGCAGTGGCGACACCCCTCCTAATGAGCGTCGTCAGCTCGTGCGGAACCCTCCCGACATCCTCATCACCACCCCCGAGTCGCTCTATCTGATGTTGACCTCGGCGGCGCGCGAAACCTTGCAGAGCGTTCGCTGGGTGATCATCGACGAGATCCACGCGATGGCCGGAACCAAACGCGGCGCGCATCTCTCGTTGTCGCTCGAGCGACTGCACCAGCTCGTAACCTCTGGCGAGAATCCGCGACCCGCACCACAACGAATTGGGTTATCGGCGACGCAGCGGCCGCTTGAAGAGATTGCCCGCTTCTTGGGTGGATTCGAGAGTGACGCGAAGGGTCAACGCACGGCCCGGCCCGTCAGCATTGTCGACGCTGGGGTCCGTAAGGAGATGCACATCGAAGTAGTGGTGCCCATCGAAGACATGGCCAACCTCGGAGCGATGGTCGATGATCCTGCAGGGAAAGAGGCTGGCGCACAAGTGCGCAAGAGCATCTGGCCCTCGATGCATCCGCGCCTGTTGGAGTTGATCCAAGAGCATCGCTCGACGTTGGTTTTCGTGAACTCTCGTCGTTTAGCCGAGCGATTAGCCACCCGTCTTAATGAACTGGCAATCGAGGGCGCCGCACCGAACGACGGCTGGGCCGGAGACGAAGCGATGGGCAGGTCGGCCCCGAAGGCTGGCGATGGCCATCGGAGTGAAGCGGTAACCGGCGAGCAGGGTTCTGAGCTGGTTCTGGCTCATCATGGTTCGCTCAGCCGGACGCGCCGCTTAGAGATTGAGGACCGGCTCAAGTCGGGCAAGCTCAAAGGCTTGGTGGCTACCAGCTCACTCGAACTGGGAATCGACATGGGTGCGGTCGATCTGGTTATTCAGGTCGAGTCGCCGGGTGCGGTCAGTAGAGGGCTTCAACGCATTGGTCGCGCTGGGCACCAAGTGGGCGAGCCCAGCACCGGAAAACTCTTCCCCAAACACCGGGCCGACTTGGTCGAGGTCGCGGTGGTGGTCAAACGAATGCAAGAAGGACTAATCGAGGAGACCTTCTATCCGCGTAACCCCGTCGACGTCTTGGCCCAACAGATCGTCGCGATGTGCGCACTCGACGACTGGCCGATCGACGAACTCGCAGCGATCGTTCGCGGCTCGGCGAACTTTTCCGAGCTGTCCGACGAGGTGCTCAACAATGTGCTCGACCTGTTGTCGGGCCGATACCCGAGCGAAGAGTTCAGCGAGCTTCGACCCCGCATTGTGTGGGATCGCGTGGCGGGGATGGTCCGTGGCCGAAAGGGTGCCCAGCGCCTCGCCGTTACGAACCCTGGCACCATCCCAGATCGAGGGTTGTTTGGAGTATTTCTCCCCGACGGAACCCGGGTCGGGGAACTCGACGAGGAGATGGTTTACGAAAGCAGGCCCGGCGAGACATTTCTGCTCGGCGCTAGTACTTGGCGGATTCAGGAAATCACTTACGAACGGGTGGTGGTTACGCCCGCCCCCGGTGAGC
>CBERPN010000050.1:0-17656 GCA_965524675.1 uncultured bacterium | reverse complement strand
GCCTGCGCTCCCCGGCCACGCAGGCCGCGGGGCTCAGGCTACGGGCTGGCGCCCTATTGCTTTTCTTCGCTTTCGGCTCCGGCGCTTCGCTATGCCCCTCAGCCATACAAACTCGCCCTCGCTGGCGCGACGGGCTACTAGAACGCGTCCGGCAACTGACTGCTTCCGGTCTCAAAATCGCTTGTCTCACAAGACTACCTCTTCGCAAGTTGTGGCGCCCCGGCGCCGGAACTTGGTAAGAGAACGAAGCGAACGACAGCGTCTCGGTGACAACGGCCCGGCTGGAAGCCTATTCATGCGGCCTCTTCTGCTGGGTTGCGGCCTTCTAGGCCTACCTTTCTTACCGTGCTGGACGTGGTGCGGTCGGCGCTGACAGCGGGATGCAGTCTCCGGGAGACCTTTGCGGGAGCCCAGTCGAGCGCACCGTTGCTGATGAGGTAGATGAACGACTCAAACACCGCGGCGGTAAAGATCAGAATGGCCACCAAGCCAAAGAGCCCAAGCTCGCGGTGAACGATTGCAAACGGGTAGAAGAAGATGATCTCGATATCGAACACGATGAAGATCATCGCGATGAGAAAGAACCGTACCGGGAATCGGTCGGGGGTGTCCTTGGTGGGGATGATCCCGCACTCGTACGGGGCCCGCTTTTTGTCGTTTGGACGTCGCGGCGCCAGAAGCGTGGACGCTCCGAAACTTACTGCGGCAAACAGCACAGCCAGAACCAAAAGGGCGAAAACGGGCAGGTATTGGCCCAACACTTAGGTCGCCGCCTTGGACGTCTCGAATGCTTGGCGACGGTCGATGGCATCGCGATCTCGGGCGTGTAACAGATGGGCCAGCACCAAGAAGATGGCGAGCGAACCTAGTGAGATCAAGAATGGTGGGAGGCGCTTGTTGCCAAGGTCGCGAGTCATTATCACCGAGACGACCGGTTGTTCCTGGTCGACCGTGGGGCGTGGCGGCGCCTCACCGGCAACCGGTTCTACCTCAACGACCTGCTGGAGTCGCACGACGGCGTGATGGACAGGGTGGCGGAAGTTGACTATGGATCCGACCTTGTGGGAAACCCTGCCCCATATCCCATTGTCGGTTCGCTTGGGCTTGCCACCGCGATCGTAGGCGTCGAGAAACTTAAACTCGGCGGCACTGCCAAACACGTCTGCCGACAACACGTCGGCCGAAGCCTGAGCTTGCGCCTCACCGGCGGTTGCGCTCGACAGAAGACGCCAGTCACCGGGGACGAAGTCGGCGTCTTCAATCAGATCTGGGGCGACCGAAGCAAGTTCGGAAAAGGTGACGGTCTGGTTGCGAACCTGACGATCAGAGGAGAACGAATCGAAACTCGCCTCGAGCGCAGATAGTGCTTCGGGGCTAAGCGCAGCGAGCGTGACCTCCCGGCTGCGGGCAACCACGCGCTCTTGGTCGGACACAGCGAGGTTCTCGAACAGTGCATCACCGAACATATCTTCGGTGACTTGGTCGCGAATAGTGTTTGAAACATCGACCGAATCTACGAGCACGGCCGATGATGTGTACTCGGCAGTGGCTTCCGGGCTATCGCCAGAGAGCACCAAGTCATAGGCAGAGAAGTCTAGATTCTCAACTCCCGCTAGCACCCTGGCTTCGGTCAGAGACGAATCTTGGAGATCGCCCTTATTGATGTCGTTAGTGACCCAGACCGGCGACGAACCAGCGTAGCCAATGCCATATACCCACCAGACCGCAGACATGATGAACATCCAGCCAAAGATGCTGGCCAAGGCGATCAGCGAGCCAAGGCGAATACCGGTGTTGGTGGTCAGCAGCAGCCAAATCGAGCCCATCAGCACGATGATGCCGACTAGTACAACCAAGACACCAGCGATCTGGGGTCGGAACTCTATAGCTGCTAAGAGGTTGCTTGCTGCAATGACATCGAGCACTACAGGCTCCTCTCGTAAGCGACGATGGCGGCAATCTCGGGAGCTGTCAGCAGGGCGTTATATACCGAGCCGTCCTCCTCGCGCTCGCCGAATCCTGGCATTTGCCCCGACCCTTGCGAGGAACGCCCGGCCGAGCCGTAGTCGAAACCACTTTGAGAGCCGCTGGCGACGAAATCTTGGTGTTCGCTCTCGGTGATGAAGCGGGTCTCGGTCGCGGCGCCCAAAAGACTGGGACCAAAGGCGCCCCCGCCGTGCTCGTACGAGTCGAGCACCGGGGTTTCGTCGGTTCGTTCCGCTGTCTCGACGGCCGCGTAGCCAAAGCCGGCGGTATGGCATCGGGCGCAACCATAGACGCCGCCATCGGCACGATTGCTAAAGAGCACCTCGCCCCAGGAAATGAGCAGGTCGGATTGGGCGAAGTCGGGCTGAAGAAGAGCTACCGACACCAATTCCTCGATCTGAGAAGCAATCTTTGCCTTTTCGTTGCTGCGAGTATCGCCTGCAGGTAGTCGATCGACACCAGCAATTCGGGCGGAGAGTAGCTCCTCGGCATCAGCTGCGAGCGGGGTGAGCATGGCTTCGATTTCGGTCATAAACTCGGCCGCCATAGCTTCGGAATCTTCCGAAGAAAGACCGTCGTCGGCAGCGGCAAACAACGCTGCCTTGCGTTGCTCGGCGCCGTCGCGGACACTCGCCTGAATATCACCCGCGTCGAGCTGAATCGAGCGAAGATAAAGAATCAGATTGTCGAGTTGCTGGGCTGTCAACGGGCCACCACCAGGCGCTCCCCATGCCGGCATGACACCGTTGCGACCAAAGTTGAGCACGTGCAAAACTTCTTCTTCGCTAAAGCGGGTGAGCACGGTGTTGAGCGCGGGGGCCACCCATGGAACCTGCGAAACAAACGTGCCAGATTCTGTGAGGGTGTAAGAAGCGATTCCGGCTGTACCGCCTGGGCCATGACACGCCGTGCAGAGCTCTTCATATTGTTGAGAACCACGGCTGATGAACTGGCGGGTGTAGTCGGCGTCGGCGCCCTCGATTCGACCGGGTTCGCCCAACCAATAGAGCGGTAGCGTCACTCCGATGATCGCCATCGTGACAAGACCAGCGCCAAGGCTGCGATCGAGGCGGCGGCCTTCGAGATACTCGTCGGGGACCGCCGGTAACCGGTTTGGGGCGAGCTCGATCTCTGAACCCACCTCGGGGTCGGTGCGAAAGACTATTGCAACCGCCCGACGGACCAGCAAGAACAGCACGGGAGCTGTAACGAGGATCGCGAGAACCCAACCAATAGTTCGTTGGGTTGATGCGGCGAGGATGAAAGACAAAGTATTGACCTAGGAAGTAAATAGAAACGTGGTCGAGCGGACTAGCCGTGACCTTCAGATGAGCCGATGCAGTGCGGACCCTCGGCTTCTTGGCCGGTGGTGTTGGTGCCGATTGGCGGACCCTGAACAATCGTTCCGGTGTCGACGATGAGTTCACCCTTGTCGGACACGGTCATGGCGAATCGGTCCATTCCGCGCGGGGCAGGGCCGCCGCGCTTTTCGCCGACGCGGTTGTACTGCGAGCCGTGACAAGGGCATTCGAACCACTGAGACGTTCCACACGACGGCACTCGACAGCCTAGATGTGGGCATTTTTGATAGATAGCGAGCACGCCTTCGGTCATCCCGGCGAGCTCTGGTGCGCTATAGGTGAGACGGGCTTTTTCGATAGCACCAGCCGGGTATTCGGTAAGCCACATACGCCCCTCAGCCTTGTAGAGAAACCCGTTGTTGGCGCGGATTTCACCAATGAGATCGCCGATCAGCCCGGCGTTGAGTTTAGAACCGAATCCACTCGCTCCCGACGGCCATAGAAAAGCGATGCAAGCGGCACCAAATCCTGAGAGGCCAAGGCCGAACATGGCGATGATGCTTCGGTTAAAGAACATGCGCCGGGTAACACCCAGCTGCTCTGGGTCGGGGGCCACGTATTGGGCAGGCGCGGCCGTACCGGCGAGCACCAAGTCGCGCGATTCTTGCTGGCGGGCTGCAACGACTGCCTTTTCGTAGACCTTGCCCGATACCGTCTCTTCGTCTAGCTCGATAGTGGCAGCCTGTTCGGCATCGGCTCGGCTTCGCCGAGCGCTATCGCGCTTTATCGTCTCGCGCGAGATCGAACCAATAGCTTCGCCGGTATCACTGCGGCGGCTCGCGGCGAGTACTACCACTAACGCCAATACGACTAGTACGGCGATTCCAATTATCAGTGCAGTCATTTTCTTGAGCTCCTTGCTCTAGAAACAAATTCTGGGGGGTTAATGGTAGGACGGTTGAGAGGCTTACAACTCGAAGAACAAGCCGGCTTCCCACGGGAAGACGAAGTTGAAGCCAGGGCCCCGAAAGAAGGACCCGATCATTACGAGGATGGACCAGGCCATGAGATGCACGGTCATGAGCGAGATTGCGAACTTACGATCTTCGGGCTTATTCGAAGGGTTCTTGTCGATGTATGGCGCTAGCACCAACAAGATAAGCCCCATCCCGGGGATCGTCACGCCCGCAACCATTGGGTGAAACATGGTGAGCAGCTCTTGAAGGCCAAGGAAGTACCAGGGTGCCTTCGAGGGGTTCGGGGTCTCGTTGAAGTTGGCGAGTTCGAGCAGCGGTGCGTTAACAAATATTGAGAAGATAGTTGTAAAGGCCGTTATGACAGCCGCCGCCACGAATTCGGCGACTAGTAGGTGCGGCCAAACGTGCACCTTGTCTTGGGGAGTCGACTTGACGTCTTGAATCGAGCCCGATTTCACCACCGTGAGCAAGCGCTGCGTGTGACCACCAGGGCCACCCGCTAACGGTGCCGCTTCGGGAGCAGCCGCTACCGCGGCAGCGGCCGGAGCTGTTACGACATCGGTGCTGGTGCCACCTTCACTAGCGGCTTTGGCAGCTTTGGCCGCCTTGCTGCGTTCGAGCAGATGCGCAGGAATTTTGCTGGCAGCTTCGGATTCGCCTCCGGCGTCGGACCCGGTCGCTGGCGCGTCGCTAGCACCGGCCGCAGCCTCGGCTTTCCTGCGAGCCTCCTCGGCCCGCTTCTTGAGGTGTTCGGGGATTTCGGTCATTTGACTGGTCCTACCAACTTCTCGGTGCCTTCTCTTATCCTCTTGCGCTGTGGGTTATAGCGGTCCGGAGATTCCGCCATCTTTGCGGACACGCCAGAAGTGAATCGCCATGAAGATCACAGTAACGAACGGCAACATCAATACGTGCAATACATACCAACGCAACAGCGTATCGGTGCCGATCTCGACGCCGCCTAGCAATACGAATCTGACCTGCTGACCAAATACCGGGGTATAACCCATCATGTTGGTACCGACTGTTACGGCCCACAGTGCCAGCTGGTCCCAAGGCAGTAGGTAGCCGGTGAAAGACAACAACAGCGTAAACTGAAGCAGCATCACGCCAATAACCCAGTTGAACTCGCGCGGTGCCTTATACGCACCGTGATAGAAGACTCGAGCCATGTGCAAGAACACCGACAGGACCATCAGGTGCGCAGCCCAGCGATGCATGTTTCGCACCAGCAGGCCAAAGGTAACCGATGTTTGCAGCGTGTAGATATCGTCCCATGCCTGAGCGGCGGTGGGACGATAGAAGAACATCAAGAAGATGCCGGTAACGGTGAGCAAGATGAACAAGAAGAAGCTAAGCCCACCAAGACAAAGCGTGTAGCTGACCTTGACCGCGTGACGCTTCACCTTCACAGGGTGCAGGTGATACAGCACGCTGTTCATGATTACGTACGAGCGGTTACGCGGACTGTCGGTGTAGCCCTTGCGAAAGATCGAGCCTGGCCTAAAAATCGAGTTCCAAGCCTGCGAGCCCTGGGTCTTGTCGACAAGGTCAGACAGCTTGTCTTGCACCTGTTTTCCGAGTGGCGCTTTGGTCGCGGTCATGTTCTAAGAGGCTCCTAGCCCAGTCGCATCCCATAGCCGTAGCCATGAGAGTTAGTTCGTTGGTGCGGATCGCCGTCGGCTAGCGGATCGCCGATCTTACCGAGGATGATCACACCGGTAGGACACCGGTCGACACAAAGTGCACAGCGGGTGCAAACATCGTCGTCGATAGTGAAGATGACATGGTCGGAAGGATCAGAGCCTGGGAGTTCGGTGCCGACCGCTTCGGTGATTGCCGAGGGCAGCACCATAAAAATGCATTTCCAAGGACAAATATCGACACAGCCTTCGCACATGATGCACTCGGCCTGGTCGATGTGAATGAACTGCTTGGGCTTGACGGCCTTAGCTAGCCACGCGGCGTCGACTTCTTGCAGTACATAGTCGTCGCGGAACTCTGGCATTGGTGGATTGGCATCGGTGGTTGTCACCGCAACACCTCCAACAAGTCAGAACCGAACAACTCCACTAGGCCTTCGCGCCTTCTTTGAGCAGAGGACGACCATAAGAAGACGATGGCTCGATCGCGGCGCTCTTGGACTTGTCGCCGCGGTTCTGCCAGTCGAACCACATCTTGATATTCAATGCGAGCAGCACGTTGTAGAGAATTACCGCCAAAACGTCGCGAATCACGAGATAGGTGAGGGTAAAGGGCAGCCAGCCACCATCGGCCTGGGGCTTAAGAATTTCGCCGGGGCCATGCAAGATGCGGTCGGGGCGCCAGTTGAGCTCGTTGTCGGCCCAGGTCAGCCATTGGTGAGGGACGATTCCGTAGATCAGAAACAGGAAGAAGAACGTGAGCATCGCCCAGATCATGGCTTCGCCCCAGGTCGGGTTGGCGTCGGCGGGTCGACGAGCAGCGTAGGCATAAAACGCGGCCACCATCACCCCGGTAAACAACAACGAAACTATGAAGGCAACCACAGCTCGTTCATCCTCCTCGTGAAACTCTGCACAAACTTTGTTCTCAAGTCTATCTGGCTCACAAGGACTACCCCTTGTTCAGCCACTCATCTGCTGAGTTTGTCTACCACCAGCAGTATTCTGTCGACACATCGTGCCAGAGCAAGAGCAAGACGCGGTGCCAAACGGTAATATTTCCCGCGCTGTTTTGCTCGCAGGCCGCAATCCGCCCCTGGCGGGACTCGATGCATACTGCTGACGCTGGCGCCCGACCGTCACTCGTCGCTCACCCCTCGCTCTCCTATTTTGTTTTGGCGCTGTGATGACACCAACATCGACGCTGTCCCTGGGTGTCTGACATGTTGCTAACTCCTGGCAACAAAGCCAACAATCCGACCGCGCACCCAGGATTTAGAGACGTGTCAGACACAAACCAACCAAGCCCATTAGGGACGTTTGATTAGGGACGTGTCTGACACCAGCCGCCCTTCGCCCTATTCCTCGGACTCTTTTTCGAAGTGGGTTAGTAGTGCGCGCAGTGGCGCCTGGGCGGCTGCGATCTGTTCGGCGGCCGTTGCGAGGCGTTCGACCTTTTGGTTGATGCGTTCGGTATCTTCAAGCATGGCTTCGAGTACTTCGCGTTGCGCGGCGAGCGTCTCTCGAATCTCCTCAATCTGGGTGTGCGGTGGCCCGAAAGTGTCGGCCAGATCGATGAGCGCCGATAGCTGTTCGCCAGGCATGACTAGCAACGCCAAGTTCTCGGCCAACGCTTTGCGCTGATCGGAAGGCAGCGTCAGTTTGCTGGCTAGCTCTTGGATCTTGTGCGCCGTGTCGCGCGCCGAGCGCAGAACCTCGAGCGGGTCGGTAGGTATCGACTTCACGAATCCCCCGAAATGATGCTGCGCTTGGCTATCTCTTCGAGCATTACTTCGGTGGCCCCACCGCCTATGGGCAAGATCCGAGCATCGCGGTACATGCGCTCGATCGCACTTTCGCGCATGTAACCCATCCCGCCGTGAAATTGCACGCAGTCGTACATGACCTGGTTCACGATCTCGCAGCCGAACGCCTTGGCGCCCGACATCTCTTTGACATTGTCGCCTCCTTGGTCGCCAATCCAAGCTGCGTGATACATCGACGCTCTCGCCGCGTCGACCTTGGCTTGATTCATCGCCATGCGCTGGCGGATCGCCCCGAGGTCATAGAGATGCCCGCCGAAGGCTTTGCGCTCTTGGCAATATGCATTGGTCATATCTATCGCCGCCTGAGCAGCGCCTACACCCATCCCAACAAGGACCATGCGCTCGTTCTGGAAGTTCTTCATCGTCTCGTAAAAGCCGCGGTGCACGGTGCCCAACAGTTGATCGTCGCCAACCCAGACATCGTCGAGTACCAACTCGGCGGTATCTGAGCAACGCCATCCGTGCTTGTCGAGTTTGGTTGCGACACTGAATCCTTCGGTGCCAGCGGGCACCAAGAACATTGAGATCCCGTATTTGCTATCGGGGTCGGTGCGGGCCGCAATGATTGTCAGCTCGCCGTACACAGCATTGGTGATGAACATTTTCGTGCCGTTAATGCGCCAACCATCTCCGTCTTTGACCGCTGCGGTTCTAATACCGGCAACGTCTGAACCGGCATCGGGCTCGGTCACCCCGATCGACAGAATCAAGTCGCCCGCAAGCATCCCGGGTAGGTAGCGCTCGAGCTGCTCGTCGCTACCCGAGTTGACTAGGTGTGGGCCCGCCATATCGGTGTGCACCAACACGGTCACGTCGAAGCCGGCAAAGGTAGAGGCGCCGAGCGCTTCCGAGAAAACCGCGGAAGCGAGCATTCCCATTCCTAGGCCACCCATGTCGGTGGGCACTCGCAAACTCAGCATCCCGAGTTCGCCCATCTTTGTCAGGACTTCGCGCGGAACCTTGCCCGCTTCTTCCCACTGTTCGCCGTGAGGCATGACTTCGTTGCTTACGAAGTCGACCGTCTGTTCATAGATCGCCTGAAGCTCGTCGGTCATATAGGCATTTCGCAACATGGCTGTGTTCCTCAGATTCGTCGTGTCGGATAGTCGGGATGAGTCACTCTTCGTCGACCACAAGAAAAGTAACGAGCGTCTGATCGGACGCCACCGTGTCGCCGGGAGCGACGCGCACCTCGTCGATGGTTCCGGGGCCAGGAGTGGTGAGCGAGTGCAACATTTTCATCGCCTCAATGACCACCAATACATCGCCCGTGGCGACCTCAGCGCCAGGGCTCGCAGACACCTCGACCACCACCGCCGGGAAGGGTGCGACAATGTTGCCCGCCGGGCCAGCCACTCCACCGCCGGTCGGGGCCCAGTACTCGGTGCGGTCTAGAACACGAAACGTTGACGTGTGACCATGCACACAAACCGCGACAGATTCGTGTCCTACGTCGACGACATAGGTTCGGCGAACCCCGTCGATGTCGCTGCTGAGTCGGTGGCCGATCAGGTTCGAATCGGGCAGGGCAGAAACCTCGTGGACCTCGCCGTGGCGATCTTCGAGCAACACCGGCTGATCGGGCCGGTGTGGTGTGACCCTAAAGTCGCTCAGCGCTCCCCATGGCCCCGGGTCGACCAATGCGGCCTCGGCGAGAGTCCAGGCGGTTGCCGCGAGCGAGACCGCCAAAGAGGCATCGGGATCATCGGGGATTTGTACTTCGTCGAGGAAACGGGTGGTAACGGTTGCCTCGGCCACGGGTTCGGCATCGATCAGCCAACGATGGAACCCTGCGTTGGTCACGAGCCCACCAATCAGCAATTCGTCAAGGGCGCGCGCTAGTCGACGACGGGCGGATTCTCTATCGACTCCTGTGACAACCAACTTCGCGATCATCGGGTCGTAGTAGGGGCTGATCTCGCTGCCAATCTCGATACCACTATCCCAGCGAACTCCAGCGGGCACCACAAGATGGCTGACCGTGCCGGTCTGGGGGGCAAATCCATCAGCGGGGTCTTCTGCGTTTAGCCGCGCTTCGAAGGCATGCCCCGATAGCGCGATGTCGGCTTGGGTGAGCGCTAGCTCTTCACCAAATGCTGAACGTAGCTGTAGCTCGACAAGGTCGAGACCGGTGACGAACTCGGTAACGGGATGCTCTACCTGAAGACGGGTGTTCATCTCGAGAAAGAAGTAGTCGCCGGTCTCGGCGTCGACGACGAACTCGACCGTTCCGACCGAGTCGTAAGCAATCGATCGAGCAAGGTCGGCTGCTGCGGTACGTATTCCAGTGCGTGTATCGATGGGTAGGTTTGGCGCAGGGGCTTCTTCGAGAACCTTCTGGTAGCGACGCTGAACCGAGCACTCGCGGGTACCCAACTCGATTACATTCCCATGCTGGTCGCCAACAATCTGAACTTCGACATGGCGTGGGCGTTGCACATAGCGCTCGACGATCATCGCGTCGTCGCCAAACGAGCGGGACGATTCGGCCATCGCCTCGGCCAGGGCCGCGTCGAACCCCTTTGGCTCGTGGACAATACGGATACCTTTGCCGCCACCACCGGCGGCCGCTTTGACCAGAACCGGGAAGCCAATCTCTGCCGCAGCTTCGGCCAGCCGTGCGGGATTCTGATCGCTATCGAAACCGGGAATAACGGCCACTTCGGCCGAAGTCGCCAAGCGGCGGGCGTTGATCTTCGAGCCCATCTGATCGATGATCTCGGGGCGCGGGCCAATCCACACAAGGCCCGCCGATATCACCGAACGAGCAAACTCAGCGTTCTCCGACAGAAAGCCATAGCCGGGATGAATAGCGGTCGCTCCGGTTCGCTCTGCAGCGGCAAGGATGGCCGAGCTGGATAGATAGCTGTCGGCAAGATCTGCGCTGCCAATGCGGGTGGCTACGTCGGCATCACTCACAAAGGGTGCGTCGAGATCTGGATCGGCAAAGACTGCGACCGTGTCGTGGCCGAGGCGTCGAGCGGTGCGGATTACCCGTCGAGCTATTTCGCCCCGGTTGGCGATGAGAATGCGCATGTGGTTGTGGTTCCCCTACATCCGGTACACGAGTGGCGGGCCAGCGGCTGGTTCATCTTGTCGCGCTGCGAGCGCCAGACAAAGGCCCAGGCAGTCGCGGGTGTCGACAGGGTCGATCAAGCCGTCATCCCACAGGCGGCTGGTGGCGTAGTACGGGTTGGATTGAGTCTCGTATTGCTCGGCAACCTCGGCTCGCATCGCTGCAACCTGCTCATCAGAAGTCTCGGCACCCTTCAGACCAGCGAGACGAATATCGACCAGCACCGTCTGGGCGGTTTCGGCAGACATAGTAGCGATCCGCGAGTTAGGCCAAGCGAACAAGAAACGAGGATTGAATCCTCGCCCACACATTCCGTAATTGCCAGCCCCGTACGACCCGCCGATCAGCACCGTGTACTTCGGGACCGTGGCGTTGGCCACAGCGCTGACCATCTTGGCGCCGTGTTTAGCAATGCCCGCGGCCTCGGAGTCGCTGCCAACCATGTAGCCCGAGGTGTTCTGCAGAAACAGCAGGGGGATTCGCCGCTGTTCGCATAATTCAATGAAGTGGGTGGCCTTAAGAGCCGCATCGCTAAAGATGATTCCGTTATTGGCGATCACGCCAACCTGGTGGCCCCACACCCGGGCGAACCCACAGATTATCGACTCGCCCCATTCGGGCTTGAAGGGCGCAAAGCGAGATCCATCGACGATTCGGGCGATGATCTCGGTGGCGTCGAACGGAATCCGGTCGTCGGCCGAGATGATTCCGTAGATCTCCTCAGCATCGAACGCCGGCGGTTCCGGGCTCGCGAAATCGATCCAGCCTTGCCGCTCGTCGATCCGGCGCTGCGAAACCGTTTCGCAGATCTCGCGCAACTTGCCGTACGCCTCGCGCTCGCTGGCGGCAAGGTAATCCGAAACACCCGATGTGCGGGTGTGCAGTACTGCACCACCCAAATCATCGGGCTCGATGATCTCGCCCAGGGCCGCCTTCACAATTGGTGGACCGCCGAGGAAGATCCTCCCAATGCCCTCCACCATGATGACCTCGTCTGACAACGCAGGAACATATGCTCCGCCTGCGGTGCAACCTCCGAGCACCACCGAGAGTTGCGGCAACCCCATCGCCGACAGGCGGGCTTGACGATAGAACGAGCCACCGAAGTGATCTTTGTCGGGAAAGATTTCGTCCTGCAGGGGAAGGAACGCCCCACCCGAGTCGACCAGATAGATCACACCGAGGCCGTTCTCGGCCGCTATCTCTTGGGCTCTGACGTGCTTCTTGATCGACACTGGAAGCAGCGACCCGCCCTTGACGGTCGCGTCGTTGGCAATAAACACCCACGGCACGCCGTGAACAATTCCTATACCGGTAACGATTCCTGCGCCGGGTGCGGTGTTGTCGTATTGGCCAAATCCGCTCAACGTGGATAGTTCGAGGAACGCAGTGTGGCGATCGATCACCAAGTCGATGCGGTCGCGCACCAATACTTTGCCGCGATCGAGGTGACGCTCGATCGAGCGATCGCGGCCTTTGCCTCCATCGATGGCCCATCCCTGATGCTCAGCGAGGGTTGAAACTAGCGCTCAGTATGCGTCGCGGTTCGTGACGTACTGTGACGAGCCGGTGTCGATTCGTGAATTGATGGTTCTCATTGGAGGACTACGTCTTTGTGCTGCGGGCGCTAACGCGCCGCTGATTCGGTGCTTCTGACACGATAGTGACACCGTAGTTTCCTTTGCCCCAGCACCGCTCACCTTGCAACAAATTGAGTGGATCGAAAAAATTGATACATCGCTGCGTTTGTCGATCGGGCGAGGGAGACTGTACGAAATACGTAGACTGTTGTCTCGTAACCCACCACGCTCGACCAAAAACGGTGCCACCCAGTGACCGAAGTCCCTGAACATCTCTTACAGAAAGCTCGCGAAGCGCGGGCTCGTCTCACCGGCGAAGGCGGCGACGCCCCAACCGATAGTGGCGCGACCTCCAGCGCTGGAAGTTCTGTTGAAAAAGCTCCGGCTGCTGCACCTGCTCCGGTTGCCGCCGCCGCTCCGGCGGTAGTTGAAAAGGCGCCTGAGCCGGTACCACCATTCGTACAGGCCGCACTCGACCGCAAGAAGGTCCCGTCTTGGGCATTCTTCATTGTCATGCTGCTCCCGATCTGGGGCTTTTTCTATGTGGGTACTCTTGAAGCCCCCGCAAAGGGTGGTGTATTCGAAGCAGGCGCTTCTGTGTACGGAAGCTGTGCTGGCTGCCACGGTGCGGGCGGCGCTGGTGGAACCGGCCGACCGCTAACCGGTGGCGAAGTCATCGCTACATTCCCAGATGCTGCCAGCCATGTTTGGTGGGTTGTCAACGGCTCGCCCACCAATGCTGGCACTCCATTCGGCGACCCAGCACGCGCCGGCGGCCAACGTGTCGCGTTGGGATTCAATGGGGGCGGGATGCCTGGTTTCGGCGACTCGTTAACAGCGGTCGAAATTCTTGAGGTCGTCTACTACGAGCGCGTCGAACACGGCGGTCAAGACACCGGCGAGCCTGATTTGGTGGCGCTCGAAGAATTGATCGAAGCGGGCGAGCTATTCGAACTCCCCGAATCGTTTGCCGAGGGAACCACAATCGAAGAGATCCAAGAGTTCATCAACAAAGCAATCGAAGAACTAGGCCTCTAACCCCCCATCACCCCGATATTTTGTGGATACGACACCGTCACGGTGTTCAGACCACACAAGATTTTCGTGTTGTGGTCGGCGCAATCGGGGCGCTAGTTACGAGCCGTCACTCAGCACAGCTTCGAGGGTAATTTCGCCCAAGCTGTGCAGCAGAGGGTTGTCGGCCGAGTTGGCGAGAACCATCAACGCGATCGACAGCGCCCAACCGCGCGCCCTTTCCCAGGTCGGGTCATCGATAACTCGTTCGGTCGAGTTAGCGATTTCTCTAAACAGCGCTCGATCTTCGCTGTCGAACAGCATCCAGGCAACACCCAGGTCGCTCGCTGGGTCGCCGCTGGTGATGTCGCCGAAGTCGATTACCGCCGATAGTCGGCCGTCGGTCTGAAGCAGGTTGAGTGGATGCATATCGCCGTGCAGCCAGACAGGTGGCTTCGACCACAGCTCTGCTTCCAGGGCGGTCTGCCAAACCTTGCGTGCTAGATCGGCGTCGACAGTGCCAGTAATGTCGGCAATACCGTCGAGACGCTCGAGCGTGAAGCCCGATCTTTCGGCAAGGGGTACCCCCCGATAATCGTTGACGGGGCTGTCGGCTGGGGCCGGTATGTGCATGGCCCGCAAGAACTCGCCCAGGTCGATCGCTAGTTGGCGCGTGTTCGAGACCGGGCTACTGCCGAGTGTTGTGCCGTCGAGCCACGGCAGGACCGACCAGTGCCATGGGTAGCTACTCGATGGTTTGCCGAACCGGATCGGCACCGGGATTGGAATGGGCAGTCGCAACGCTGTCTCGGGCAGCCATCGTTGCTCGTATTCGATCAATTCGGCCGACTGCTCGCGACGCGGCAGGCGAACCACATAGTCGTCGCCTAATCGAAACATCACATTGTCCCAACCGTTGGCGATTTCGGTGAGCTCAAGACCTGCCAAGTCGGGGTGTTGTACGGTCAACAGCCGACGCACCAAGTCGCTATCGATATCGACCTCAGCCTCTGGCATGTTCGAAGCGCCCACCCAACAAAACTACCGTTCTGCCACCTAAAACTGCCCCCCTGAGGGCGTTTTTGGGTGGCAGAACGGATTATTGGGGCTAGTTGCGGACTCTTCTTATTAGTTCGTTGGTGCTCGAGTCGTGGTTACCTGTTTTCGAACCCGGCTCGGTTCCTGCGCTGGTGAGTTCGCCGTGAATCTTGGTAGCGAGAACCTTGCCTAGCTCCACTCCCCATTGGTCGAAGCTGTTGACGTCCCAAATCACTCCCTGGACGAAAACCTTTTGTTCATACAGCGCGATCAGTTGGCCGAGCACTCGCGGTGTGAGCGACCGAGCGAGAATGGTGGTGCTGGGTCGATCGCCTGGGAACGTCTTGTGCGCGACTAGCGCCTCGGCGACGCCCTCGGCCCTCACCTCGTCTGCCGTCTTGCCAAACGCCAATGCTTCGGTCTGAGCCAGCAGATTGGCGAGCAGGATCTGATGATGTTCGGCGTAGCTGTGGCGAGGCTCTACGAAACCAATGAAGTCGGCGGGCACCACCGAGGTGCCCTGATGGAGTAGCTGATAGAAGGCATGCTGACCGTTGGTGCCCGGCTCGCCCCACACCACCGGGCCGGTATCGACCGTCACCGGCTCGCCGTTTCGGGTTACCCGCTTGCCGTTGCTCTCCATATCGAGCTGCTGAAGATACGCCGGAAACCGCGCCAGATCGTTGGCGTAGGGCAGCACTGCGTGCGACCCGAAGCCCCAAGCGTTGCGGTACCAAACACCGAGTAAGGCCAGCAACACTGGAGCGTTCTCGACGAGAGGCGCTGATCGAAAGTGTTCATCGATGTCGTAGAAGCCCGCTAAGAACTCGCCGAACGCGTCAGTGCCGATCCCGATCATCAAGCTCAGACCAATAGCACTATCAACCGAGTAGCGGCCGCCGACCCAATCCCAAAAGCCGAACATGTTGTCGGTGTCGATTCCAAAGTCGGCCACCAGTTCGGCGTTGGTCGACACTGCCACGAAGTGTCGCGGCACTGCGGCCTCGTCGCCGAGGGCATCGATCAGCCATTGCCGGGCGTAGCGGGCGTTGGTGAGAGTCTCGATTGTTCCGAAAGTCTTAGAGCAAACGACCACTAGGGTCGACCCCGGGTCGGCCTTCGAAAGAGCAGCATCGAGGTCGGCCCCGTCGATGTTGGAAACAAAGTTGAGGCTGATGTCGTCGTGCATATCGGGCCGCAAAGCCTGTGCGCACATCACCGGCCCCAGGTCCGAACCGCCGATCCCGATATTGATCACGGTTCTGATGCGTTCGCCGGTGAATCCGGTCCAGCCGCCATCTCGCACCGAGTCGGAGAAGGTTCTCATCCGGGCAAGTTCCTCGTGGACCTCCGCTACCACCTCCACGCCATCGATCTTGAGCGTGTCGCCCTCAGGCCGCCGCAGCGCGGTATGTAGCACCGCTCGGTCTTCGGTCGTGTTGAAGCGTTCGCCTGCGAACATTGCGTCACGTTTTTCTTCAACACCAGCCACCGCTGTCAGTTCGAGCAACATTGCCATCGTCTCGTCGGTGACCAAATGCTTTGAGTAGTCGAGGTACAAGTCGCCAGCCTCCACAGTCATTTCGGTGCCGCGATTCGGTGCCGAGCTGAACAGTTGACGCAAGCCTTGGCTCTCGATCGTCGATCGATGCTCGACAAGAGCAAGCCATTGGGGGGAAGAAAACAGATCTGACATGCCCACAGTTGTACTTGCTGGAGTAGAACTAACGGCGCAATGTCTAGAGCAACTTTGGAATTCGCTGGCCAGCAGATCAAACCGGGCCGCCGCAAACAAGTCGAACTGCCGATCGCCAAGATGGCCAGCGGTACGCAAGTCTCGCTTCCCGTTATTGTCGTGCACGGCAAAACTGACGGACCCAGCATCTGGCTCGACGCCGCGATCCACGGCGACGAGATCAACGGGATAGAGATAATCCGCAGAGTGCTGCGAAAGGTCGACGCACGGACTCTCGCCGGAACGATCTACGCAGTGCCGACAGTAAACGTACACGGCTTCTTGGCCAACGACCGCTACATGCCCGACCGCCGCGACCTAAACCGCTCGTTTCCAGGCTCGGCACGAGGTTCGCTAGCTTCTCGGATCGCCTACCTGTTCATGAACGAGATAGTCAGCCGCTGCGAACTTGGAATCGATTTGCACAGCGGTTCGGGTGATCGCAAGAACCTGCCTCAGATCAGGGCCGACCTCACGAACGCTCGAACCCGTGACTTGGCGGCGGCATTCGGCGCCCCCGTGATGATCTCTGCCAAGACCCGTGGTGGATCGATTCGAGCGGTCGCCGCTAAGCGAGGCAAGACGGTGCTGTTATATGAGGCTGGCGAAGCGTCGCGCTACGACATGGAATCGATCGAGCTGGGCGAAGCGGGAGTCGAGCGGGTCATCGCCGAGTTGGGGATGATCGAACCCTGTGAAGCCTGCGAAATTGAGCCTCGAATCGCTGGCGGTAGTCATTGGATTCGCGCAAGGCGCAGCGGGTTGTTCCTAAGCGCTGTCGAACTTGGTCAGCAGCTAGAGCTTGGCGACACAGTGGGCGTTATCCACGATTCCCTCGGCAACCGAAGAGCCCGAATGACCACGCGGGCCCCCGGTGTTGTAATCGGCTTGATGCAACGACCGCTAGTGAACCAAGGCGATGCTCTAATGCATGTAGCCGAGGACCTTCAACCGGTCTCCGCTAGCGAAGTCGACACTTCATCATGAGGATCGCGATCCTTTCTAGGGCACCGCAGAGTTACGCCACCCAACGCTTGCGCAAAGCGGCCACCGATAGAGGTCACGATGTTCGGGTGCTCGACACGCTGAGGTTCGGTATCGATCTAGCCAGCGACGAACCCGAGCTTCAGTATCGCGGCCGTGTGCTTCCCGACTTCGATGCAATCATCCCGCGAATCGGGGCTTCGATCACTTACTTCGGCACGGCGGTCGTTCGCCAGTTCGAACAGATGGATGTCTACACGCCGAACACAGCCAGTGCCATCGGCGCGTCGCGTGACAAGTTGCGCTCGTTTCAGATCCTCTCGCGCTACGACATTGGCATTCCCAAATCGACCTTTGTGCGCGACCGCAAGGATGTCCCGGCGGCGATCAAACGGGTTGGCGGCGCGCCGGTCGTCATCAAGTTGATCGAAGGTACTCAAGGCATCGGGGTTATTCTGGCGCCCGATGCATCGGTGGCCGAGGCCATCGTCGAAAC
>CBERPN010000049.1:0-17788 GCA_965524675.1 uncultured bacterium | reverse complement strand
TGGCCTCAGCGGCCCCGACCACGAGCTCGCTCAGCTTGAGGGCGTGACGATCCTCGGCCAAAGGATCGACCACGAAGATCTTGTCGAGCTGGCGCTCGACGAGCCTCTAGTAGTTTCGGGCCTAGGCGACGGCGACACTGCAAGGTTGTCGTTCTCGGCGTTCGGTTTCGACCATGTCCGCACCGATTCTGGGCCGATCGTTGGTGGCCAGGCCGACATCGAGCCAGGTGCAGCGCGTTGGGTTGTGTCGGGAACCTCGGACGCGACCCTCGAAGTTCTCGCTGACGACCAAGTTGTGGCAGCTCACGAACTAGAGGTTCTGGCCACGAACCCGGTGTATACGTCGGCCACCGGAATCGCCGCTGCACTAGCTGCGCTATTTACCTTTGGGGCCTACGAATCGAGCCTTCGCCCACTTCGTCGCGGGCGACGCAAGCTGTCCTCGTTTCTTGGGCTCGCCATCTTCGGCGCTATCGGCAGTGTTCTCGTCGTGGTGGCAGCCGCTTTGTTCTCCGAAACAGTTGCTCAGATCCCAACCGCCATTGCGGCAGCTGCCCTGGGGGCTGTGGGTAGCTTGGCGCTCGGCGCAATGGTTCTGCAATGGGCGCGGCGCCGCCGAATCTCACGCCGCAACGCCCGCAAAGCCTAAACCTCAAGCAAACCTTCACTGTTTAGATTCGGTCGCCTGTTACAACCCGCGGCATTTTAACTAACGGCCGCCTTCTTCTGCAGCCGTTAGGCGAATAGGTTGGACTGAAGTACTCCATCGTCTACTACGACGACGCCGTCTAGCTCGACGGTATGGTTGCGCATCGGCAGGTCGAAGTGGCCCCTGCAGAATCGCCCGGCTGATTCGTTGGCGCCCGTGGAGTACAAGAAGTTTCCGGCAAACGCTCGCAATTCGGTGCCGTTGATCTGGCTCTTATCCCAGAGTGGCAGAACATCCCATCGGGCTGCTGGATTCATTCCGAACCCCACGTGGCTAGTGGCGTAGGCCTCGGGTTCGCCGAACGCACCGAGGTACGACGAGAAGAGATCTGAGTCGAGGCCGTCGCCCCCAACGTCGACTATGTAATCGTCGACGATGGTTAGCGCCACCTCGCTACGCATGTACTCCTTAAAGGTCAGGTTGATATCGCCAGGGGCGAGCACCACAGTGCCGTTCGTCGTTCCCGCCTTAGGAAATGCGAGTACTAGCCCGCCAGGCCAATGGGCAATGTCACCGGGTTCTGTCACGAACCCGTATGAGCCGGCTACTAGCGCTCCTGCTAGGTCGACCGTGAGATCGGTGCCAGCCTGCGAAGTAGCGCGCATCTGCGAAGCTGCTCGCATCATCTCGGCGGCTTTGTCGACCTGGTTGGGCAAGGCTAGGTCATGGCCAAGACGTTCATAGTTTTCCGGGTGCTCGTTCGAGATCATCAAGACGCGACAGCCAGCGGCCAAAATGTCGCCTAGCTCGGCTGCATGAACCAGACCCTCAACCGTGCAATCGGCTACAAAGGTCGCCTCGGCCAATCCTGCCACCGCCCCACGATGACCTGCCAAGGCCTGCGAAGCCCCGGTCGAGCGAATGGGCAAAGGGCCACGATTGGCGGGGGTGTCCATGATGATCTGCGCCACGTGGATACCCATCGAAGCGAGGGCCAATCGAGACGTTTCGACCAACTCTGGGCGACTGGCCGTTTCCGAAAGCAGAACAACAGAGTCGTCAGGCCCAACCTCACACAACGCGAACTGTGCAGCGAACCGTTCGACCCAATGCCATTCGACCCGGCTCATGCAAAGCTCCCCAACCAGCCGGGCAGAGGGCCCCCCGGGGCATCTGCCTGACCAGAACGAGATTCGGTGCTCATGCGCCCTCGTGATACTTGCCGTCGACCTCGTCGAAGATTCCGTACCTTCCTAGACGACCCAGCAATACCTCTACACCCCATGGCAACATCGTCGCTCCGCAGCGGGCGTCGCGATACATGCGCTCGAGCGGGTAGGTCTTGAGTAGAGATCTACCCCCGCAGACCCTTATTGCTAGGGAGGCCACTTCTGGAGCGGTATTCATGGTAGTGACAACCGACGCCCACGCCCGGCGTAGCTGCTCGGGAGACGGATCGATAGCTGCGTCGCGCATCACCGCATAGAGCAGGTTTCGGGTTCGCTCGTACTGCAGTTGCATCTCGGCCCAACCAGCCTGTTTCTGGGCGACCTCACGGCGCGAACTCGGGCCTTGCTCGCCCCGCAGGTAACTCTGAGTGAAGTCGAGCACCCCTCGAATAACCCCCACGAACGCAAACGACAAGGTCATGTAGAAGTACGGAAACCGAGCCGCGGCCTGGTCGAATCCACCTGGCGGCAGTATCTCGGCGTCTTCTGGCACAAAGACATCGGTAAACACCAAGTCTCGCGAGACTGTGCCACGCATGCCGAGCGGGTCCCAATCGCCTTCGATTACCACACCCTCGGCCTCGGCATCGATTGAGATAAACCGCACAGCGGGGTCGCCAGGGGTGACACAGATTGCGTTGTGGCGGTGTGCGGCACCAGCCAACGAAGCGAAAATTTTGCGCCCATTTATCCGAAAACCTCCTTCGACTGGCTCGGCCGTTGTGGCGATACCAGTCGTGGCTCCTGTGGAGATTCCCTCGGAGAAAGGCTGTGCGTGAATTTGCCCGTCGTCGACGATGCCGCGATACATCGCGATTCGACGTTGGTCGTGAACCTCGCGTTCGGCGTCGCTGAAATCGAGGGCGTCAGCGATGGGGCCTGTGAGCAGCGTTGTTGCCGTGTGCATATTGAACGTGAGAGCAGTCGACCCGCAGTAGCGGCCTAATTCCTCGGAGATGAGCGCGTAGGTTGCGAAGTCGGCACCGTGACCGCCGTGTTCCTCCGGTATGCAAACACCTAGGAAACCAATATCGCGAAGATCGGCGAAGTTCTCGTGCGGAAAGGTTGCCTGACGATCGTAGATAGAAGCTCGCTCAGCAAATACCGGCCCCAGTTCGGTGATTTTTGCGACCAACTCGCGTTGACGATCGGTCGGAAACTCTTGATAGGGACTGCTCATTGTTTCGGATCCTCCTGAGGAATCTGTGCGGTTGGATCCTGCTCACGCCGTCGGGCGGTCTGCCCGGCAAGATATTGTCGCGGCCAGCTGTGGCCCGAATAGCCTTGGTCGATGGCCGCGTTGAGGGTCCAGTAGGGGTCGACAAGGTGGGGTCGGGCTAGTGCGCAAAGGTCGGCGCGACCAGCCACCAAAATGGTGTTTACATCGTCCACGCTAGCCACACCACCGACCGTGATGGTGGGAATGCCCGTCTCCAGGCGAATTCTCTCACTGAAGGGGGTCTGATAGAGCCGACCGTATTCTGGAGAGCTCAACGGGTCGGTCTGACCGGTCGAAACATCGATCATGTCGGCGCCGTGTTCGTGCAAAAGTCGAGCCACCGCAACAGCGTCGGCGGCATCGAGCCCCTCGTCGATCCAGTCGGTGGCCGATATTCTGACCAAGACTGGGCGCTCGTCGGGCCATTCTTCGCGAACCGCGTCGAGAACTCTGAGCGGGAACCGACAACGATTCTCGAGCGATCCCCCATACTCATCTGAACGCCGATTGGTGAACGGGCTAAGAAAGCTGGCGAGAAGATAGCCGTGCGCGGCGTGGAGTTCGACCAGATCGAATCCGGCACCAGCCGCTCGGCGGGTAGCCGCAACGAAGTCGGCGCACACCTGGTCCATCTGTTCGATTGTCATCTCTTCGGGAGTCTGACTCTCGGGCAGGTAGGGCAGCGCCGAAGCCGATACGAGTGGCCAGTTACCCTCATTCAAGGGTAGATCCATACCCTCCCAAGCGACTCGGGTGGAGCCTTTGCGTCCAGCATGACCTAGTTGAAGACCGACCTTGGCGGCAGAACTGGTGTGGATAAATGACACGATGTCGGCCCATGCGGCGGCCTGATCGTCGTTCCAGATTCCGGTGCAACCAGGAGTAATGCGGGCATCGGGGCTCGGCACTGTCATCTCGGTCATTACAAGACCAGCGCCGCCAACCGCCCGGCTACCCAAGTGAACTTGATGCCACTGATCTGGGAGCCCGTCGACAGCGCAATACTGGGCCATTGGCGACACCACCACTCGATTGCTAAGCCTTAGCCCACCAACCTCATAGGGATAAAACATGGGCGGAGTTTCGGGATCGTCGGGAGTGAGGTCTGCCGGTTGATGATCGCGCCAGTCGGCCAAGACCTCTGCGATATAGCCAGGATCTCGCATCGAGAGGTTGTCGTAGGTAACGCGCAGCGACCGCGTCATCATCGAGAAATTGAATTGATGATCGGGCTGCGGCCACCGTAGTCCAACGTCTTCGAACCATCGTTGGCTGGTTACCGCAGTGCGCTGCAAACTATCGGCCAGCGGACGCCGCTCGGCTTCATAACGACCCAGCGCTGAAGCCACGTCGGGCTCAGCTTTGATAGCCGAAGCCAACGCGATCGCGTCTTCTAGCGCCAGCTTGGTTCCCGACCCAATCGAGTAGTGGGCTGTGTGTACGGCGTCGCCGATAAGCACGACGTTGTCGAAGTGCCATTTGGCGTTGCTGACCCCCGGGAAGGCTCGCCAGACCGATGCGTTGTCAATAAGCGGATAACCGTCGAGGTGAGAGGCAAATATCTCTTCGCATTTTTTGACCGCCACCATATCGGACTCGCCGGGGGCAAAGACCATCTCGACGGTGGAGTCGAAACCGTTGTTCCGCCAAGTGTCACCGTCCATCTCGATTATGAAGGTGCTCATCTCGGAGTCGTACGGGTAGACGTGGGCCTGCACGATGCCGTGTGGAGTCTCTTCGAAAAGAAAGTTGAACCGGTCGAACGGCTTCTTTGTACCCAACCACATGAAACGCGTGTCGGACACCGGCATGGTCAACTCGAAACGGTCGGACCATGTCGATCGCACAAGGCTGCTGAGGCCGTCGCAGCCAACTACCAGGTCGGCATCGAGATACGACGCTGGGTCTTCGATCTCGGTGAGGTAATTGATCTTTACTCCGAGGCCGAGGGCTCGTTCACCTAGAATCTGAAGAAGCCGCAACCGCGAGAGCGCCGCGAATCCGTGGCCTCCGCTGGTGATGGTGCGCCCGCGAAATACGGTGTTCATCTCTGACCAGTAGCGCATTTCCGCTTCGATGGCGGCGATACTCTCGGGGTCGCTGTCGGCAATGTTTCCGAGTGTCTCGTCGGAGAACACCACGCCGAAGCCCCAAGTGAAGTCGGGGCCGCTTCGTTCGTGAACCGTTACCTCACATGTTGGATCGGCCAGCTTGAGAAGGATGGCGGTGTACAATCCACCCGGCCCTCCACCTAAACATTCGACTCTAAGCCCTTCCACAGGTCTCCTCCTGGCGAGCCACAGAGCGGACCTGCTCTCGCATCGCCGATTCTACGACGGTGAGCCAACCCGGCAAATCGACAGGGCAGTTATTTGAGAGCAAAGCCGCTCTGAGCCCAATTACGACAGCCGTCGCGCCTAATAGGGGCGGAAGAGTACGGCTGGATTACTGACCTAGTTGCTGGGTCCAGTCAATGGGATACACGGTGTATGGGTTGTCGCCCATGCCCTTAAGTTCGACGACTCGTGGGTCGCCAAACACGACGTCGCCACGGGGCGCAACGATGTCGCGCAGCAGCGAGGACACCAAGACCTCCCCGCCGAGTGCAAGGTTGGCGATACGAGCCGACACCACAACGTGTTGGCCAAAGAGATCGCCGTCGTCGTCGGCTAAGGCCTCTCCGGTGTGTAGTCCAACCCGAATTCTCACAGACCGTTCAGGGTCGACCTCGCGTGCCGCTTCAAGCTCTTGCTGAACTGCGATCATGCATTGAATAGCGATGCGCGCACCCGGAAAGCTCAGCATGAACCCGTCGCCCTGGTTCTTAATTTCGGTTCCCCCGTACTGTTTCAGATACTTTCGAACAGTGGCGTTGTGGCGCCCTAGAACCTCGAACCAGACGCTGTCGCCAAGCTTCACGTTCTGTTCGGTTGAAGATTCGATATCGCTAAAGACGATGGTGACGGTTCCAGCGTCGCTAACTATCGATGAGACGTCGAACCGCTCGCTCACGACCGACTCGGCGACCCTTTCAATCGATGTGGCACGAGCGCCGTCGGGTAGCGACATCGACGGCTTTACCGCTCCGGTTGCCCCAGCCACCGTGGTCGCTCGAATGTCGACCGGGTTGGATTCTTGAAGAGTCTCGCGTTGGCGGGCGACCGTATCGACGACCAGTTCGACACTGGTCTCGCCCAACCGAAGGACCGAACCAGCCAACAACGCTACCGGCGAAGCTATTTGTTTCTCGTCGAGCATCGAGCCGTTGGTACTGCCGAGATCGGTGGCAATAACTCGCCCGTCGACGGTCTCGAGCTTGAGGTGGCGGCGCGACACCTGACCGTCCGCCAAGAGCAGTCCGTCGCACTCTCGACCTAACTCGATTGGGGCGAACACGGCGAGATGGATAGGCGTTCGATTTGGTTGTCGAATGATCACTACCGGCTTGTTCACCAAGGATCGCCTTGCTTCTTTTGAGGAGTTACCGAGTCGGGGGTCCCGAACACCTGAACCCTCACAACTCTACTCGCCGAACACACCCCGCCTATAGCGCAGTACAGATGACCACTATTCGTCACCCGCAATTCTGGTTGCCGCAGAGTGGTATGGGTTACCCTCGAATATTGGTGAATCAAGGCGCCTCCTCTTGGCGGGAGCGGCGAACTAGAGGAGCAAGACATGCAGAATCTATGGCGAGGTAGCAGAATGCAAGAAACAAAACAGCAGGTAGCCGGAATCGAGCGTTCGTTCGATTCGTTCCGGCGGCCTTTTGTAGTGGTTGCCATAGCAGCCTTCGCGTTGCTGCTAAGCGCGTGCGGTAGTGATGGTACGGGCGTTCTCGACATTGAGGGTTCGCTAGACGGAGTGCTGCTTAGCGACGCAACTCCGAGCGACCCAATCGAACTGCATCCCTTTCAAGAATCCGATCTTCGTTTGAGCCTGACAAACACTTCATCGTCCGATGTCCAGGTCGATCACATCCGCCTAGAAGGCGAGATGCTCAACGCAACCTTTGTTGCTTACGACGCTGGGGTAAGCGTGAACGTTCCGGCTGGCGGGAGCGAGAACCTGCGAATTCCTCTCGACTTCTTCGACCTCGACCGTCAGGCTCATGGGTTTCTACGCACGAAGCTAAAGGCATACGACAGCGAACGCACCGAACTCGGCTCGACCGGTTTCGCAGTCGATGTTAGAGGGCGACCCTTTTCGCCAATGGGCGTATTCGCGTTCTTGCTACTCGCGATTACGTTGTTGTCGCTCGCCCTCGATCTTTGGGCGATGGCGCGCCGGAAGCTGCCCGCTAATCGCTTCGTGCGGGGTATGCGCTTCATGATTCCAGGCCTGGGAATCGGGCTGCTGATTGCAGTGGCGTTCTCTCTGCTGCGAATTTTTCCGCTTCCGTCCAGCACGTGGGTTCCGTTAGTTCTCATCCCCACCGCCATTGGATTCGTGCTTGGCTATCTAGCTCCGGGGCCAGGCGACCCACTCGACGATCTGGACGACGACGCAATCGACGACCTAATCGAGCGGGCTGAGGCCCGAGCGACCGCTGGGGCGGTTCGGAGCTAAGAATCAGCGAGTCAGGCGAAGCAAGACCCTGGCGAAACCGGGTGCCGCGGCACCTCATATTCACGGCAGATGCGAACCGTACTAGCGTGAAGCCTGTGAACGTTCAGGTGCATGCTAAGGGCTACCGACGCGCTGGCCGATGGGGCAAGGCATTCTTCGGGCTCTTCGCAATTATCGAGATTCCCGACCGACCCAAGATCATGGACCAGGGCGCGGTGATCGTCGCTGCCAACCACCGCAGTTTCTTCGACCTCTTTCTCGCCTACATCCTCATGGTTGGCTGGGGAGTTACGCCGCGGATGATGGTTCGCGGCTCATATTTCGAGCTACCTATTCTCGGGTGGATCTTGAAAGCCACCGGTTGCATTCCGGTGGACAAGGGCGGCGGCAAGGATGCGATCGACCAAGCACTAATAGAGCTGAACGCTAATCGCCCGGTGGCAATTATGCCCGAAGGTCGTCTTGTGAAGTCTGCTGATCGACCCACCGGAGTCGGCTCCGCCCGCGACGGAATTGGCATTCTGGCGGTCAAGAGTGGCGCACCGGTTGTGGTGGTCGGAGTAACCGGCTCCGAGCGCGTCTGGCCAATGGGAAAACCCGTACCACTCCCCCGCCTCAAGCGCACGAAATTGGTTTCGCGCTACCGGGTGCTGACCGAGCTATCGGGATCGGCGACCGAGGTAAAGGACGTCATCATGGAAAACATGGGCGGCGCCGTTCGCGACGCCGAAGCGTTCGCCATTGGTCAATAGTCGAAATCCTTGAGCGAAGTCATCGCCGCCTCGTATCCGAGATCACAGGCTTCGTCGATTCGGTCGAACTCGAAGGTTCCGAAGTGGCCAATGTCGGGTCGGATGCCGATATCGGCCGCTTCGTTGATGTCGTAGGTCGTGCTCAGTTCGGTCACGCGGGCAAGAATCGCGCTCAGCCCAAGCTTGTCGCCGCGGTGCCGCAACCGAGTCAGGCCATGTTTGGCCCCGACAATTCCGCCGGCAGGAAGATCCTTTGGTTCTAGCCGAGTGTCCCTGCCAACATCGACAGCAACAATCGTGGCGCCAGGATGGCGTCGCCGAGCCGACGCTACCGGAACGTTGTCGGCCAATCCCCCGTCTACCAGCACTCGACCGTCTTTTAGAAATGGCGGGAACACGCCGGGGATCGAGATGGATGCCCGAACGGCCTCCCAGATAGGCCCTGTCGTGTGAAGCACCAACTCATCGTTGGTGAGATCGGTGCTGACGCAACTGAAATCGATCCAAGTGTCTTCAAGATCGTGCCCGTCACCAAGCTTCTGTAGTTCACCGGTGATTCGGCTACCAGCGGCGACCGAAACGCTTGGGAAAGTCCAATCGACTACCGACTTCGAGAAGTACTCGCGGAATCCTTCGTGGATGTCGGCGAGATCCATTCCAAGCGATACACCCATTCCGACAAGGGTTCCGGCACTCGTAGCCACGATTCCATCAATCCCGACTCCTTTGTCGGCAAACGCCTTAACTACCCCGAGGTGAGCCAGACCACGCGCCCCGCCACCACCGAGGACGAGAACGATCGCTCGGCCGCGCAACGCCCGAGCCAGCCGGGCGAGCGACTCGACCTCGGCGATGCAAACATGATGATGCCGACGTTTCTCAAGCGCCGACAGGACCCTGCGAGTGGAACGAGGATTCGACCCAGCAGTGTGAGTAAACACCAACTGTACGTCGGCGCCTGTCCAACCATCGCCGATGCCCAGCGCTTCCTCAGTGCGCTTCATCGCAGTACTTTGTCCACCAGGACCGACCAGCAGAATTACATCGGCCTGACGAACCGATTTCAATGTCCAAGGATCGTCGTGATCGCCACAGATGAGTAGCACCACGTCGCACTCCTCTTCGACGCGATCTAGCTCGACCCCGCTGCCTGCCCTCAGCACAGCGACCTGCTCGCCCATCGATTCGAACGTCGAACTCAAGTGTTCAGCTAGTTGTGAAGAGTCGCCGGGTGAGGCCGCCGATATGACTGCCACCACATCGGCGGTGCTCTGAGTCTTTGGAACGCCGGTAATGCTCGACCGGAGCCGGTCGACGATTACCGAAGAAACTGCACGCAAGACACCTGGGTGATCTGCGACCAGTTCAGTAAAATCGGCCGACTCGAGCCTTAGCAGGGTGGAATCGCGGACAGCAAGAACTGTGGCCGACCGGGGTTCGTCAGAAAGCAGTGCCATCTCGCCAACGACTTCACCCTTGCCGAGTTCACCTATTACTCGTTCCGGTTCGCCAACCGTCACCCGCAGGCGTCCGCTCTGAACAATGAAGAGCGAATCACCTACATCGCCCTCACGAAGCACAACTTCGCCAGCCCGAACCAGTTGGGCCGATAACCGACCCACAATGGCCGAACGAGCTTCGCTACTAACCTGAGCGAACAGCGGTAGACCCGAAATGAACCGTTCCACCAAGTTGGCGTCGGCGCCCTTCTGGGTCGCCTTTTCGCCTCCACCTGTCGTCTTGTCCACCAAGCCACTCTTCCTACGCCTTGTGAGAAACGTACATCTGAACCGTGTGCAGCGAAAGCGACACCACGAGAAAGAAACTCACCAACAAGGCAAAGTTCGGCGATACCCAGTTCTCAACGGAGGGAGCGGGCCTCTATGCTGTCAAGTCTTGGTGATCGTAGCTCAGTTCGGTAGAGCGCCGCGTTGTGGTCGCGGTGGTCGCGGGTTCAAATCCCGTCGGTCACCCCAAGTCGGTTGTGGTATCGGGCGAAAGCCCGGTACCATCGCCTAGCTAGTACACGCGCCTCTAGCTCAATTGGCAGAGCGTCGGACTCTTAATCCGTAGGTTCTGGGTTCAAGTCCCAGGGGGCGTACCACTCGAGATCCCAGTGCTGGCAACGAATTTGCCGGTTCTGGGATCTTGGAGTTTTCGGCCGAAACGGCCCCGTGGTCGCACGGTGGTCACATTGGATCCGCATTCGCCCCGGCCAAAGCCCGTCCCGGCCAAAGCTGATTGCTCGGCAAACTCGCGCCAAGAAAGCGGAGCAGGACGGGCCAGCATCATCACCTCACGCGAGGCCTGACATTGGTGGAGGGTTGAGGTCCACCTGGAGAGCTAATCCCGTACGGGACGAGAGCATCCCAAGGAAGCCACTGCTCGCCGCCCAAGATCTCGCTGCCCGAAAGATCCTCGCCATCATCGATCGAAGCCGAGATCGACCGATCCCCTGTCCCGCAGCGGAAGGGGAATGAATGTGACGGCGAGATCGAGAGCACTCAACACCGACAACGCTCGACCGAGCTCGACGGTGCGCTTTCCTGTCTCGAGCTCGGACAGCCAGGGCCGCCCCACGCCAGCCAGCGCGGCGAGCTCGACCTGCGACAAACCCTGGTCCTTGCGGGCCCGCCTGACAGCCGACCCGAACCCCTTGCTGGTCTGAGTCGGTCGCAATTGTTCGCCTTACTTGATTCGAGTTAGTTTCGTCGCCGTTCGGAGACACTATGCCGATGTAGCCGTTCGATGACAACAACACCGAGTCGTCGTACGCCGACACGCCGACGAGTTATCGACGAAACCGTCGTCAGACGCGGCGACGGCGTTGACAAAGAACTCACCTAACAGGGTGGCTCATCGTCATGTCGTCCGTTCGATGAGTGAGCCTAAAGTGAGCGATACTGGGTTGGTGGGCGGAGCGATACCAACGGGGATGGTCACGTTCCTCTTTACCGATGTTGAACGGTCGACCCGCATGTGGGAAGACCACCCCGAAGCAATGCAGGCTGCACTCGGCCGTCACGATCAGATAGTTCGTCGCGAAATCGAAGGAAACGAGGGCTACGTGTTCTCGTTGGCGGGCGACCAGTTCGTTGCCGCGTTCCAGCAGGCGGCCGACGCCCTGAGTGCAGCGGCTGCCATACAGAACTCGATTGAAGAAGAAGCCTGGCCCGATGCGACGCCGATAAAGGTGCGGATTGGGCTACACATCGGCGAAGCCGAAGAGCGCGACCGCGACTATTTCGGCCAGGTACTGAATCGCACGGCTCGAATCGTCGCGGTGGGCCATGGGGGACAAACACTTGTGTCGGGGGCCGTAGCGGTTCAGCTCGACCGCGACGACCTAATCGACCTTGGCGAGCACCAGCTCAAAGACCTGGTCGAAACAGAACACCTTTGGCAGTTCGGTGCAGGTGAATTTTCGCCGCTCAGATCGTTAACAGTCGCTCGGCACAATCTGCCGGTGGAAAGAACCGCGTTGCTGGGCCGCGAGGATGCGGTCGCGTCGATCGCGGAATCGGTCGCGCAGAACCGCTTGGTCAGCCTGCTCGGTATTGGCGGTACCGGAAAGACGCGCCTGGCCACCGCCGTGGCGGCCGAGGTAGCCAATAACTTCTCCCACGGGGTGTGGTTCGTCGATCTCGTGCCAGCCACCGACACAAGAAGTATGGCCGAGGCCATCGCGAGCGCAACGGGCTTACGACTGACCGGGTCCGACCTAGTGGCTGCGCTCGTCGCCCAGGCAACCGATCGCCAGATGTTGCTGGTGATCGACAACTGCGAACACATCACCGACGACGCGGCCGAGGTGATCGACCGCCTGCTCGAGCGTTGTGAAGCGCTGCACATCCTGGCTACGAGTCGCGAACCCCTTGATCTAGACGACGAGTACCAGATACAGATCGCTCCGTTGGCAGTGGCCGACGATGCTGGTTCACCAGCGGTGCAACTCTTCACAGCGGCTGCCGAGCGGGTTGGTGTTGAGATCGCGGCGTCCGAGATTCCCGCGGTAGCCCAGATCTGTCGCCAGCTCGACGGCCTGCCCCTCTCGGTGGAACTGGCCGCCGCCCAGCTGCGTCAGCTTCGCCTGTCCGAGTTGGCGGACCGGCTCGATAAACGATTCGAACTGTTGACCAGAGGTCGCAGGAGCCGACGGAGACGACACGCCAGTCTGTTAGAGGTTCTCGACGACTCTTGGTCGCTACTAGAGCAAGCCGAACAGGAACTCATGATGTACCTCGCTGCGTTCCCGTCGACGTTCTTACTTGCAGACATCGAAGCGGTGGCCAGCGTTGGCAATGTTGGGGTGGTGAGCGAGACACTAGGTTCACTTGTCGATCGGGGGATGGTGGCCGGCGGAGGCAGTGACGGAAACCGATTACTCGAAACCGTGAAGCTGTTCGTTCGCCAAAAATGGGCTGGCGAAGACGTACCGGATCGGTACCTACAGGCGCACACCGATTGGTTGTTCGATCAGCTCCGCTCCCACGACGACGCCGCCCGGTATCAGTCCGTCCAGCTTGCCGCCTGGGCGATGACTCACTACGACGATCACCGGGCGGTTGAGGATCGTTTGGTCGCCGCAGGAGAGACGCACCAACTTGGCGAGCTGATTGGCGCTTTGCTGTTCGCCTACAGCCGTGAGACCGGCCAGCGCGCTTCTGCGCTGATCGAACGGGTTGAGCACTACCTCGAAGAGCTGCAACTCGGCACCGCTGATCAGGCGGCGTTGCAGTTGACAGCCGCGGCTGCTGGTCGTCCGGCACGTCGGGCGGACTGGTTGACGACCGGAGCCGCCGAGGCCGTTGCTAAGTTTCGACTAGTCGATGACCCGGTCAGCCTGGCAGTGGCCCTCATCGTGGCTACGTTCAGCAAGGTATTACGCGATCCTGTCGAGGCGTTCGCCAACCTCGACGAGGCTCAGACCATCGCCGAAGACGCTGGCGTGGATTCCTTGTTCGACATCGTCCTCGCATATCGAGCGCACTACGCGGCAATGAATGGCCAGATCGGAACCGTCCACGATCTGGTCGCCGAGTTGGAGACGCGGGCCCAAAACCACTCGCTCGACAACGTCCGGATGATGACCCTTCAGGCAAAGGTAGTGGCCAACATGTTGTCGGCTCCCGAGGTAGCCAAGAACGCGGCCTCGGAGTATCTCTCACAAGCGACGCGACATGGCCTCGACAATGATTGGTGGGTGCATCTCTACCTCGCCACGGCCACGGCAGCGGCGGGTGAATCGGCTGAAATGGATCTGCATCTCGAGGATGCCAGAGCGCTACTAACAAGGTCGGGAAGCGCCGGACTGCCCGACATCTTGTTGCCCTACATCGCACTCGCTCAAGTGGTGGGAGAGGTAGAGCTAGCCCAGAGGTGGGTTACCGCAATGCGCCACGCTGACGAGCGACCAGGAACCGGCGTTGTTATTGCCATGTACAGGCAGTTGCGCGGCGCCGTTGGGCTCGCCTCATACAATCCACTCGACGAGATGAGCCTTGGCGAAATCTACGATGAGGCACGTCGTTGGGCGACCGAAGGTACGGTCGCATGACAATGAACAGAGCTGTCGCCGCCCTGCTCGCCGCGGTGAAAGGATTCCTTACGTGACCGACCCCCTTCGTATCCACATAAAGAACAATCGCCTTGGTGAGGAGGTGTTTCGCATGACTGTGGAGCGCTACGAGGCGGCCGTCGCTCGCCACCCCGACGTCGCGCAAAGGGTTAATACGAGCATCGAGTATGACCTCGACCGGTTCGACGAATGCATGGCCGACGCCGTCGGGCTGGTTACCTGGGACCTCCCCACCACCGATCTCGCGGCACGCGCGCCAAACCTGCGCTGGATCCACATCATCGGCGCAGGGATCGAACACCTTCAACCACTCGACTGGCTTCCGCCGGAGGTAACGCTCACCAACAATCGTGGTGTGCATACCCGCAAGTCGGGCGAGTACGGAATCATGGCGCTGCTGATGCTGAACAACGCCATGCCGCGGTTGGCCGATGCCCAGAAACGACACGACTTCATCGAGTGCTTCACTAGTTCGATCGGCGGAAAGACGCTGTTGGTTGTGGGGGCTGGCAAGATGGGCTCAGCCGTGGGGAAGCGAGCACAGCAGTTCGATATGCACGTAATCGGGGTACGACGCACCGCGCAGCCCACTGCGGGATTTGATGAGGTTCTCAGCTCTGAAGCGCTTGACCATGCACTCCCCCGGGCAGACTTCATACTCGTCTCAGCGCCGAGCACGCCGCTCACCCGAGGCATGATCGACGCCCGACGTATTGGATTGATGAAGCCCGGCGCGGGCATCATCAACATGGGCCGAGCCTCAATAATCGACTATGACGCTCTGACCGTGGCGTTGAACGATGGCCGGCTCGGCGGAGCAGTTCTCGACGTGTTCGACCCCGAACCGTTGCCACCGGATTCGCCGCTCTGGGACACCCCCAACCTGATCATGACCCCCCATATGTCATCCGACGACGCTCTCACCTACACGCCCGACACCCTCGATCTCGTGTTCGAGAACATCGAACGGCTGCTGGCAGGCCAACCTCTCAAGAACCAGGTCGACCCTGCTGCCGGTTACTAGCAGCCCGCCACCCGCATGTCCGATGGCCTAGAAGAGCCTCTTGAGACTAGAGTCCCAAATATGAGACACTGGTCCCATGCCCACCGGACCCGCCGCCAGAATCGGTCGATCTGAAGCCAAGGAGAGACTGCTGAGCGCGGGACGGAAGTTGCTGGCCGATCGGGGTATCGGCGCGGCTGAGATGGGTGTCGAGCTGGCCGATGCGATCGGCGAATCCGGCGTGCCCAAATCGTCCGCCTATCGACTCTTTTCGTCTGAAACCGGAACGCCGCAGTCAAACTACACCTCCGAGTTGATGAGGTCACTCCTCGAAGGGGGCGCACACTCTGACCCCGACTTAGGCAGGGACGCGGCGCTGACGGTGTTGGCCGAGCATCCCGGCATCTTTGATGACGGTTCACCGTTGGAACTCGCCATGGTGCTTCGCGAGCTGGTTCGCCAGGTGAGCAACGCCAACTCTGCCGCACTCATCGACAGCACGAGTCTTCGTGTTTATGTGACCGCGCTGGCATCATCGGTCGATCCCGGCCCCGACCCCTCGCCTGGTTCTGTTGAGGCGTCGCTCAAGGCCTCCGAAGCTCAGGAGCCGCCGTTCATTCCGTTGTATAAAGAGCTAACCGAATTGTTCGGACTTCGACTTCGCCTGGGATGGAGTTGGCAAATGTTCGATGCTGTCATTGCCAGCAGTACCTATGGCAACGCACTTCTTCATCCGTTTAACGAACATGTCGCGAATATCGTTCGTTCAACCGGACCGAACGGCGACGATCAACAATGGACCACTACCGGAATCATCCTCGAAGGAACGGCGCTGATTGCTCTCGAACCAAATCCACGGGTTACCAATGCCGCCGACCTATCTAGTTGGCTTCAGTGAAGGACGCTGAGCGCGAAACCGGCAGCCCGCGACTCTTGCGCATTGCAGCGGGCACGCCGACCACTGCCGATCTCGTCCTTCAAACCGACGACATGAGCAATCAAGACACGCGCAACACCATTCTGGATTCGCTCGCCAAAGGCGCATCGACCGGTTCGATGCTGTGTCTCGACGGTTTGCTAGCGGCGATAGACGAGTACCACCTCGACCGTTCGTCGATCAGGCGGCTCATCATCGACGACCACGACGCCGAGGATGTGCACCAAGACGTGCTGATTGCGGTCAGCCGGTCGATCCGCCGGTTCCGTTCCGACTCGTCTTTCAATACCTGGCTGTTCACCGTGGCTCGCAACACCGCCATCAATCATCTCCGCCGCCAGCGCGACACGGTGGCGCTCGACGAAGACGAGCCCATGACCGCAGCCCAACGGCTCAGCTCGATGATCGCAACCCGAAGCACGCTGCGGGCCGCCCTCGGCGAGCTCCCCGATCATTATCGCGACGTCGTGGTCCTGCGCGATGTCGAACAGAAATCGTACGACGAGATCGCCGATGTTCTGGACATCAAGATCAACACTGTCAAGTCTCGAATCAATCGGGGCCGAGCGCTGGTAGCGCAGAGCATTCGCGACGAAATCGACGAAACCAAATGAGCGACACCAAGCGTGTCGGCCATTACCGGCTACTCGAGCCGATCGGCACCGGCGGCTTCGCCACCGTTTATCGCGCGGTCGATGAGCGGCTCGATTCCGAGGTCGCCATCAAGGTGCTGGCCGAGAACCATGCTCTCGACCCCGACATCCGCGAACGTTTCATTACCGAGGCTCAACTTCTTCGCCGGGTCGCCAGCCCGTCGGTAATCGAGATCCACGACATCGGCGAGACAGCTAGTAACCAACCGTTCATAGTCATGACTTACGCCGATCGCGGCGACCTCCGCCTTCGGGTTGAGGAGTTACGAAACGGGGACGTGACTGTCGATTGCCGCGATGTTCTCACCGTCGCCCGCACTCTCACCACTGGACTCGAAGCAGTGCACCGTGCTGGGCTAGTGCACCGTGACGTGAAACCCGACAACCTACTCATCAGTTCGTCCGGAGGCGCCGACGATGACGGGCGCCTGCTGGAGCCGGGCGAACGATTGCGGTTGGGCGATCTCGGGTACGCCAAGGACCTTGCCGCAAGCTCGGGGCTGACGGTGGGCGGCGGAACCCAAGGGTTCAATGCCCCCGAGCAACGAGTCGGCCTAACCACCGTCAGCCTCCAGGCCGACATCTTCGGCGCTTCCGCCGTGGTCTTCTGGTTGCTCGCCGGGGTAACGCCGCCAGCGACAACTCGCGAACAACGCCGTCTTCTCGTCTCACAAGCGGTTGATCAGGCAATCATCGACACGTTGGTCATTGGCCTTGCCGAGGATCCACAGGATCGCTTCGAATCGATCACCGACTGGAACGCGGCTCTCAAACCCAGCCCACTCCACGAAGCACCAGAGCCGACCCCTCGCCGACGAGCGTGGCCCGCTGTGGCCTTGACCGCCTGCATCGGGTTGGGAGTTGGTGCAGGGTCGACTCTGGTTTGGGCGGCCGATGATGGTCCGCGGTCAGCCACCGTTGAAGACGGGATAACCCGGGTGGAGGATCGACGCGGCAGCCTTCGAGTCGGCGTGTTTGGCCCGCGGACGGCCCAGGTTGGTACACCGATAACTTTCTCGGCGGCGATCGATGGAGCGGTTAGTTACTCCTGGATTGCGCCCGACGGGTCCACGAGCAACGGAACGCCCACCTTGCAGGTAACGGTCGACCAGCCCGGCACCAGTCATCTGACGTTGCTAGGCCGTGACTCAACGGGAAGCACATTGGCTGTCGATTTTGAGTTCGAGATCTCAGAATGA
>CBERPN010000048.1:0-17848 GCA_965524675.1 uncultured bacterium | reverse complement strand
TGCTTCGCCAGCGCAAAGACCTCTGAGACTGAATCACCGGTCCGCACACCGACAGGAAAGTCGTTTCGTAACTCTTTCATAGGTCGATGATATGCCAGAGAAAGAGCCTGGCCGAGGCCCCTCCGTTTCGTCCGCCACATATCGAGGCGCGCCCAGGGCAATGAGCTGCGAGCTGGCGACTCGGACCTCGTCACTCTCAGGTTTATCGGCGATCTGTTCTTCGTCATCGATTCGCGCTCATGCAATGCGCTCTGGCATAGGCAGCCGGTGCCATGCCGACCACTCGGGTGAACTCACGCACCAAATGTGCCTGGTCGTAGTACCCGAGTTGGGCGGCTTTGGCGGCCCAGTCGAGAGGTTCGCCGCTCAGTGCAGCATCAGCCGCTTCCTGTAGCCGGTAACGGCGGATGATTGCCTTCGGACCAATTCCGACGTACTCGGCAAAGATACGTTGAAGCCATCGAGGCTGATGCCCGGTTGCCCGGCGAAGCTGGTCGAGGTCACACACCGACCGGTCGGACGCAATCAATCCCAATCGTCGGTCCTGGCATCACCAGAGAGGCGTAGGTGAAGCGCTGGCCAGTGAAGCGCGCGACGAGCACGCCGCGGGTGACACCTGGCGTGCTCGGGGACCCGAGGCAATCCGGGCCATCGCGACGGGCTTGCGAGCAATCCAAGAGATCCCGATCGACGACTTCCCGTCCGGCTGGGGGTCCGCGGTAAGGGTTTGTCGCACCCCGGAATCTCTTGGCGCGCCACCACCGCTCGATACTGCTGTTCTCGTGCACGACGATTGCTGTGCCCCAACGGCTTCATCATTCAGCTATCACTTTTTGGACAGGTGATAGGTGAGTGCCATCGCTACACATTCACGGAGTTCGTTCTCGGGTACGGCTTGGCCGAGCCGAAAGAGCAGCGCTCGGTTCGGCTCGTAGTCGAACACATCGCCGAAGAGCTGCTCAAAGGCTTCGACCAAGTGCGTGTGGCAAATGAAGAACATCGCATAGTCATGACCCGAGTCTGGCCCAGCGGCTGCGAGGCGAATGGTGCTTCCACTTTTAGTGTCGGTGGTCAGGTAACTCGGCTGACCCCACTTGAGGGTCTCCTCGATGGCACCGACACCCTCGGTTGAGTCGGCGGTGTCGAGAATTAGCTTGCGCAGCTCCAGCAACTCAACCTGAACGGCCTCGGGGTAGGCGGCGAAGACCGCAGCAACGTCAGCGCCTTGGGGTGGGACAGACACGGTCATGTTCGCCGATGGTACCGCGCCGCGCGTAAAGGCTTTCTCTTCCTCGCTCACCGATCAGGTCGATTTGCCCATCTCGTCGTCCAGGATCTCCTCGATCCGCTCGGAGATATCAGACCGTCCGCTCGCCCCTTCGCCAGCAGCAGAGAATCTTGCACCATCGCGCGAACCTTCCTCCTCGAGCCTCGGAAGCGGCAGCTTTACTCCGGTGAGCGCGGCTCTAACGATGCGGCGCGGGGCGTTGTTGAGCATGTGGTAGCCCTGGTATCGGGCCGCCGGACGAACCCATGGCTTACCCTCGGCAACCGCTTTGACGACACTGGTGGCGACAGTCTCGGGCTCGAGCTTGGCCAGGAATCCCAACTGCCGGAAACGTCGAATTGCCGGGGCGACGTAGGGTTTGTCGTCAGAATCGAGTCGGCTCCACATATCGGTGGCCACCGGACCTGGCGCCACCACCGTGACCCCCACCCCGGAACCGCGCAGCTCTAGTCGCAGGGTCTCGCTGAAGTTGGTTAGGCCCGCCTTGGAACCGCAGTACGCAGCGAGTCCGGGCCACGGGATCGTGCCGGCGAGTGAGCTCATGTTCACAATCTGGCCCGAGCCGCGCCGCAACATGTGGGGCAGCACGTAGCGGGTCAACATCATCGGAACCTCGAGGTTAAGCCGTGAGAGGTTCCGGATGTCGCCCGGCTCTACCCGCACGAAGGCGTCGGATGTCTCGACCCCGGCGTTGTTGACCCAAACATCGATGTGCCCAAAATCGGCGATACAACAGTCGACCAAACCGTCGACCTCTGGTTCGCTCAGCAAGTCGGCTACCAGATACCGGCCACCGACCCGTTTGGCGACCGCGGCCAAGCGGTCCTCCGATCGCGCCACCGCCATTACCTGGCAACCCTGGTCGGCAAAGGCGACGGCGATGGCCTCGCCGAGCCCCTGGGAAGCACCCGTAATCACGACATTCTTCCCTGCCAGATTCATCGCACTAACGGCCGGGACTCGGTGGCTCAGAGGTGACCATCTCGCGATCGTACTGCGAAGCCCGTTCTGCTGAAAGTTTCCCGTCTATCGGGGGGAGATCTTCAAGCAGAACGAGGGTTGGCGGCGTTCGTATCTTGAAACGGGCTGAGGTAAGGTCGGCGACACAATCAAATAGATCGACGACTCGACCGGTGGCGCATCCTCGGGAGGGCCGATCAGAGACGGAGATTCCTGTGCCGTTGGTAGCCGCCTATTTTCGGCCCGACAGCCTCGACGAGGCACTGTCCCTGCTGGCCCAACCCAACCGAGTTCCACTTGCTGGCGGCACCACCGTCAACGCCGACCGCGCCCACGAACGCGTCGAGGTGGTCGACCTGCAAGCCCTCGGGCTCAGCGGCATCTCGGCCGACAGCGATCGGGTTCGAATCGGGGCAACGACCACACTCGCCGAGTTGGCCGACAGCCCACTCATGCCAGCCGCCGTTCAGCGGATCGCCAAAGCCGAGGAACCATCGACGCTTCGCACCCTGGCGACAGTGGGCGGTACCGTCGCCTCGGGTAATAACGAGAGCGTGCTCACTGCAGCGTTACTGGTGTGCGACGCTCAGGTCGAGTTAGCGGGGGCCGACAACCTTGCGCTCACCGATCTGCTCGCCTCAGGAGTTCCCGCTGGCGCAATCATTACTGCCGTAACCGTCGACCCTTCCGGCGACATGGCCGACGCTGCCACCGGTCGCACCCCGGCCGACGTTCCCATCGTCGCCGCGGTCGCCCGCAAGTCTGGCGTCGACACCTCGGTTGCACTTACCGGTGTGGCCGACACGCCCGTACTGGTCGACCCAGCCGATCCAGCGGGAGCAATTTCTCCCCCCGACGACTTCCGGGGTTCGAGCTCGTACCGCCTCGAACTCGCCCGAGTACTCACCAACCGCGCAATCGAGGCCCTTCGATGACACCAGAACTCAGTACCTCCATCGAAATCACCATCGAACTCAACGGCCAGCCACTCACCGTCGACGTCGCCCCCTACGAAACCCTGCGCGAACTGCTGCGCCGCAGTGGCATGTTCAGCGTGAAGTTCGGATCCGACAGCGGCGAAACCGGTGCTGGCGCGATCCTCTTCGACGGAAAACTAGCCAGCTCCGATGTGATCCTGGCCGCCCAAGCCGACGGGCACGTGGTCACCACCGTCGAATCGCTCAATGTCGAGCGCGAGCTGCATCCAATCCAGGCCGCCTTTGCAGCGGTCGGCGCAATGCAGTCGGGCTATTCCGCAGGAGCGATGATCCTCGGCACGATGGCGTTGCTCGAGCAGAACCCCAACCCCTCTGAGGTTGAGATTCGCGACATGCTGTCGGGAATCCTCGACCGCGAGACGGCCTACGTCAAGCCCGTCGAGGCGGTTCAAAGAGCCGCAGCGGTGCTGCGTGGCGAAGCTACCGAGCCGTTTGGCCCGCTGGTACTCGAGCCGATGACCGACGGCACCAACCCGGTCGACTACGACCCCACCGACAACGCTCCGGTCGCCGCCAACTCGGTACCTCGGTTGATCCCATCGCGCGATGTGCCCGAGATGTCGGTCGTGGGCAAGCCCGAAGTCAAGGTCGACGCAGTGAAGCTGGCCAAGGGTAATAAGGCGTTCACCGACGACATCGAGATGCGCGGCATGCTTTACGCCAAGTTGCTCACCAGCCCCCACGCTCACGCCAACATCACCGACATCGACGATTCCGCCGCCGCCGCATTGCCCGGAGTGCACGCAGTGTTGCACTACAAGAACACCGCTCGGATCAAATACGCATCGGGTGGCCAGAGCTGGCCCAACCCTCACCCGCACGATCAGGTGAGCTTCGATAACAAAGTTCGACACGTGGGCGACCGAGTAGCCGTAGTAGCGGCCGAAACGGTGGCGATCGCGGAAGCAGCGGTCCGCCTAATCGAGGTTGGCTACGAAGTACTACCCGCCATCTTCGACGAGCGCGATGCCATGGCCGACGGCGCGCCGGTCATTCACGACGAAGCCGACACGCTCGAGATCGGCGACCGCGACCGCAACATCGTTCATCACATCGGCGCCCAAAGAGGCGATGTTGAAGCGGCGCTCGCCAGCGCCGACCACGTGTTCGAGCAAACCTTCCGAGTGCATCAGGTTCAGCAGTGCCCCATCGAACCTCACATCTCGATCGCTTGGCTCGACGAAGACGAACGCATGGTCATCCGCACCGCCACCCAAGTGCCGTTTCATGTCCGTCGCATGGTCGCGCCGCTTATCGACATGGACATTAAGGATGTGCGCATCATCAAGCCCCGCATCGGCGGCGGCTTTGGGGCCAAGCAGGAAATGCTGCTCGAAGACATCGTGGCGCACTGCGCAATCGCCACCCGCCGTCCGGTGCGCATGGAACTCGACCGGTCCGAGGAGTTCAGGTCTAGCCGCACCCGCCACCCGCAAACCATCACCTACAAAACCGGCGTCAGCAACGACGGAATGCTCGTCGCTCAAGACATGTACGTAATCGGCAACACCGGCCCCTACGGCACCCACGGATACACCGTGCAAACCGTCACGGGGATGCGCGGGCTGAGCCAATACAACTCGCCGAACAAACGCTTCGCTTGCGATGTGGTCTACACCAACATTCCGGTGCCCGGCGCCTACCGCGGCTACGGCGCACCCCAAGCTGAGTTCGCTCTCGAAGCCCACATGGAAGACATCGCCCGGGCGCTCGACATCGACGTCATCGAGTTCAAGCGCAAGAACTGGGTTGTGGTCGGCTCCGAGATCGACATCGCCCCGCACCTTGGCGAACGCGCCGTGGTCGAGGGCGAAATGGACGAATACCCACGGGTGATGACCTCGGGCATCGAGGAATGCATGGCCCAGGGTCTGCGCGAGATCGGCTGGCACCGACGCGACGACCAGGCCTGGCGCGAACCGGCCGACCGACCGAACATCCGGCGCGGCATCGGTTTTGCGTTCTGCATGCACGGCACTGCAATACCGTTTCTCGATATGGGTGGCTGCTCCATCAAGATCAACGACGACGGTTCGTTCAACATGCTGGTGGGCGCCACCGACCTCGGCACGGGCGCCGATACCGTGCTCGGACAAATTGCGGCCGAGGTGTTGGGCGTGCCACTCGAAGACATCAAGGTCTATTCGTCCGACACCGACATGACCCCCTTCGATACCGGCGCATATGCAAGCTCCACCACCTACATCTCGGGCACCGCGGCAATGCAGGCGGCCGAGGTAGTACGCAAGCGCATCAAAGAGCGCGCCGCCATGTTGCTGGGGGTCGACGAGCCCTGCACCATCGAGCTGCGAGACCGTACGGCATACGCCCCCGATGGCCGCTCGGTCAGCATGGAAGACATCGCGCTCGATTCGCTGCACACCCAAGAGCAAGAGCAGATCATGGGAACGGCGTCGTACGTTTCACAGGATTGCCCTCCGCCCTTCGCTACCCAATTCGCCGAGATCGAGGTCGACATCGAAACCGGACAGGTAACGGTTACCAAGCTGGTGATGGCCGTCGATTGCGGGGTGGCCATCAACCCAATCACGGCCAGCGGCCAGGTCGAGGGAGGCATGCTGCAAGCTTTGGGCTACGCCCACTGCGAAGAGTTTGCCTTCGACGACACCGGCCGCCTGCTCAACGATTCGTTCGGGCCGTACAAGATCTACCGCGCCGACGAGATGCCCGAAACAGTTGTGTTCTTGGTTCAGACGATGGAAGACAGTGGGCCGTTCGGCGCCAAGGCGGTTGCCGAGATCCCCAAAGATGGTGTGGCCCCCGCGCTTCGTAACGCGATCCTCAATGCCACCGGCGCGGCCATCAACGATCTGCCCTTCACCCCCGAACGGGTCTGGAACGCCCTTAAGCAAGCATGACCCTGCTGCTGGCCGATTGGCTGGTTACCTCCGCCGACCAACCGCCCCGACAAGGCTGGGGTGTACGAACCCTTGGTACCGAAGTCGCGACGGTCGGCCCCAACCAGGAGCTTCGCGATTCGTACCCCGACGAGGAGGTAATCGATGCCTCGGGCCACATCGTGCTTCCCGGCTTTGTCAATGCTCATACCCACCTTTACGGCACGCTCGCCCACGGAATCCCCGTTGCGACGGGGCCCACCGACTTCTGGAGCTTTCTCGAAGACTATTGGTGGCCCAAGGTCGAGGACGCCCTCGACCACGACATGATCGCCGCCGCCACCGACTATGTGTGTGTCGAGATGTTGCGGTCGGGAACCACCAGCTTCTACGACATTCTCGAAGCACCCAACTCGTTGCCCGATGCCCTGATGGTGCAGAAAGAGATCGTCGAACGGCGCGGTATGCGCGGCCTGCTGAGTTTCGAGGCGACCGAACGCTCGGGTCCAGAGATCGCCCGTTTGGGCCTGGCCGAAAATACGCAGCTGATCGACTCGTGCGAACCCGGCGGGCTGGTTGGCGGCCTCATGTGCTGGCACACGACCTTTACCTGCTCGGGAGATTTCATCACCGAAGCGGTCGGGTTGGCAGCCGACCGCACCGTTTTGAGTCATGCCCATCTCAACGAGGGTGTGCACGAAGGGCTCTGGTGCGAGGAGAACCTGGGAATGCGAACTCTCGAGTTCTACGACCAGCTCGGAGTCGCGGGTCCCAGCCTGCTGGCCAGCCAATGTGTTCACCTGTCTGAACGTGAGCGCGAGATCATCGCCGAGCGAGGCGTTCGAGTCACCCACATGCCACTTTCGAACTGTGAGGTAGGCGGTGGGATTGCCCCCATGCCCGAGCTGCTCGATGCCGGGGTAACCGTTGGGCTGGGTAGCGATGGCTATCTCAACGACTTCTACGCGGTGATGCGCGGCGCCTTTTTGCTCCACAAGGCCCGGCTGCAAGACCCTGGGGTAATGCCCGCCGCTCAGGTGTTGGCGATGGCCACCGAAGGCGGCGCTAACGCCCTCGGTCTCAACAAGGTCGGACGGCTCGAACCCGGCTGGTCGGCCGATCTACAGGTTGTCGACGCAGCGCTGCCCACACCGATTACCGAACACAATCTGTTCGAACAGTTGGTGCTGTGGCGCAACCACAGCAACGTTCGCGACGTGATGGTAGCCGGAGAAGTCCGGGTACGCGACGGCGAAGTGCTCGGTGTCGACATCGACCAACTACGGGCTCGCACCAACGAACAGGCACTGCGCCTGTGGGCGGTGTCGCAATGATTCCTGAACTCGCAGCGGCGATAGAGCGCGGCGAATCGGTAGTTCTAGCCACCGTTGTTCAATCGCGTCGATCGGTGCCGCGACGGCCGGGCGCCAAGATGCTCATCTATTCCGACGGCCGTATCTTGGGAACCATCGGGGGCGGCGAGATGGAGCACCGCGTCAAGCTCGATGCTGCCGAGGTTCTTCTCGACGGAAAACCGCGCCTGAGCAACTACTCATTGGTCGATCCGTCCGAAGGCGACCCTGGGGTCTGTGGCGGCGAAGTCGATATCTATCTGGAGCCCTATATGCCTCAAACACCGCTGTATGTGATCGGAGCCGGTCACGTCGGTCACGCCGTCAGCGATCTCGCCCAGTGGCTCGGGTTCAAGACCATGGTGTGGGACGACCGGTCAGAAGTTCTCGAAACAGTGGTCGAAGCCGAGCACGCCGATGTCGCCATGTCGGGCGCCATCGCCAACGCGATCGAGCAACACCCGGTCAGCGCCGATGCGTCGATAGTGGTGGTCACCCGCAACGTGGCGCTCGACCTCGAGATCCTGCCCCATCTACTCGCCACACCCGCTCGCTATATCGGGCTGATGGGGAGCCTTCGTCGTTGGGAGAAGACCCGAACCGGGCTCGCCAAGATGGGTATTGGCGACGACGACCTCGACCGCGTACAGGCACCGATCGGTGTGGAGATCCATGCCGAGACTCCGGCTGAGATTGCGGTAAGCATCATGGCGGCGGTAATTGGAAACCGGCGTGGCACCTGAACTCTGCGTACTGCGCGGTGGCGGCGATTTGGCTACCGGGGTTGCCTGGCGCCTGACCCGCGCTGGTTGGCCGGTGATCGCGTGCGAGTTGCCCGAACCCTTGACCGTGCGTCGGACGGTGTCGCTTTCGAGCGCGGTACGCGATGGCTCGATCGATATCGAAGGCATGCGTGGCGTACGAGCCGACAACCTAGAGCAAGCGCAGCTACTTGCTCGCCAAGGCGTGGTCGCAGTACTCGTTTCGCCCGAACTGCCCGATACCACAGCCGACGTGATCGTCGACGCCCGCCTAGCCAAGCGAAACATCGACACCACCATCAACGATGGCTCGCTAGTGATCGGCTTAGGCCCCGGATTCGTCGTCGGAACCGACTGCCATGCGGTTATCGAGACCAAGCGCGGCCACCATCTAGGGCGTGTGCTGTGGGATGGAAGCGCCGCGCCCAATACCGGCACACCGGGCATCGTCGCTGGTAAGGGAGCCGAACGTGTTCTGCGCTCACCAGCCGATGGCGCCTGCAGTTGGCGGGTGGAGATTGGCGACAGTGTCGACTACCGCGACGTACTCGGCGCAGTAGACGGACAAGAGGTACTAGCTCCGTTCGATGGGGTTGTTCGGGGCCTTATCGCCGACGAGACCTACGTAACCGCCGGGCTAAAGATCGGCGATGTCGATCCCCGAAGCGATAACTCGGCTTGTTACGAAATTTCCGACAAGGCTCTTGCCATCGGTGGCGGGGTCACCGAAGCGGTTCTTACGTGGCTGAACCAATAGCTATCGGCCAACTGGCGGCGGGCCTCGATCTCGGCAATCACGAGCACATCTCGCTCGTTGGTGGCGGCGGCAAGACAACCGCAATGTTTGCCCTCGGCCACCAATTGAAAGGCCACGTCGTTCTCACAACTACGACCAAGATGGGCCGCGACCGCACCGGCGGCTATCCGGTCCTTTTCTCACCCACTGATGAAGAGCTTCGCTCAGCGCTCGACGAGCACGGCTCGTTGCTCGCATGGGGCGCCGACGCCAACTACAAAGCGCTCGGAGTCTTCCCCGAAACCTGCGACGAGTGGTTCGGACTGGCCGATCACGTTCTCGTCGAAGCCGACGGTTCACGCCAGCATCCGTTTAAGGCACCGCAACCCTTCGAACCGGTTATCCCCGACAGCACAACCATGGTGCTCGCATGCGTGGGGGCTGACGCTTTAGGGCGAGTCATCGCCGATCAGTGCCACCGACCGATGAGGGTGGCCGCCATCGCCGGCTGCTCGCCCTATCAGCGACTCACCCCAGAACGAGCGGCAACGGTGCTGCTGAGCAGGCGAGGATCGCAAAAAGATCGACCCGACAAAGCTCGTTTCGCGGTGGTCGTCAACCGGGTCGATGCCGCGGCAACCCCTTTCGTCGACGAACTCTGCGAATTGCTCGCCGACCGAGCGCCTCTGGTAGCCGTCGCCCCATTTCGCCCTGGTGAATCACCGGAGCACTCCGCATGATTCGTAGCAGCATCAACATCATTCCCGAAGGCGCAATCGCCGATGCGGTCGCGTTGGCCAGGACCGCCGAGCGGCTCGGGTTCGATCGCTGCTGGGTTTACGACGAGGGACTCGCGGCCCGCGACGTGTACGTAACGATGACTGCAATCGCCGCCGCGACCACAACTCTTCAGCTCGGCACGGGGATCACCAATCCATACACTCGCCATCCAGCCCAGACCGCCTCGGCTATCGCCAGCCTCGACGAAGTGAGCGGGGGGCGAGCCTTTCTTGGTATCGGTGCAGGAGGGAGTCTGGCCCTCGACCCGATGGGCATCGAACGAACTCGACCGCTCACCGCGGTGCGCGAGACCATCGAGATATGTCGCTCGTTGTTTTCTGGCGGGCCCGTCGATTTCGAGGGAGCGCACGCTTCGCTCACGTCCTCCTCGCTCGACTACGGCCGTCCCGAGATCGAAATCTGGCTGGCTGGTCGCGGGCCAAAGATGCTGCACCTCGGTGGCGCCAGCGCCGACGGTGTGATGCTCGATTTCATCCATCGTGACCACATCGCCGACTACGTGGGCCTAGTAAAGGCTGGTGCCGAGACCACCGGCCGCTCCGCCCAGATCTGTTACTCCACTGCGATCGTCAGCGACGAGGACGACCTCGAATTCGTCAGGCCGCACATGACCTATCGCCTGATCGACAGCCCGCAGCCTGTGAAGGATCAGCTCGGAATCAGTGGTGGCGATGTCGAGCGAATCAGGTCAGCGATGGCGGGCGGCCTGCACGCGGCGGCCGAGCACGTGCGCGACGAATGGATCCTCCCGTTCATCATTAGCGGCAGTACCCAGGTGTGTGCGAACCAGCTCGGTTCGCTGGTCGACCAGCACGGCTTCAACGAGTTCCTGCTGCCGATGTTTGAGATGCCCGATCCCAGTGAGTATCTAAAGCGGGTGGCCGCGGTCGTCGAGAAGGTGAGATGAGCAAGCCGAGTTTCGACAAGCCGACTTTTACTGTGCCCGCAGAGACTGTCTTTGCCCAGCGAGCGGAGTCGATACCAACACAGACTCCTCTTCCAGAGCTGACAAGGACCGACTCACCGCCCATTGCCGAAACGAGCGACGAAGCACTGGTCAGTGTCGAGCATCGCAGGATTCGCACACTGGCCAACTACTGGCACGGCGGGTGGGCCAACGCCATACCAGGAACCTACCTACGAACCGATGCCGCACGTCGCCTGTACGCCGCGGCCGACAGCCTCCCAAACCGTTGGGGGCTAGCGGTCTTCGACGCTTGGCGTCCGCTCGAGCTACAACAAGAGTTGTTCGACGCGGCCTTGGACAACCCCGGTATCGAGCCCGGGTTCATGGCCCCGGTTTCGCACGATCCCGCCACTCCCCCTCCTCACTTAACTGGCGGAGCCGTCGACCTTACCCTCACCTTCGACGGCACACCGATCGGTCCCGGCACTGGCTTTGACGACATTACCGACAGAGCGCACGCTGCCGCGCTTGAAGCCACTCTCGGCCCGGCCCGAGAGGTTCGCCGGATGCTCTATTGGGCAATGAGGCGTCAATACTTCGTGGTTTTCACCCGAGAATGGTGGCACTTCGAATACGGCACGAGCCGCTGGGCCGCGAACCGAAACAAGGACGCAAAGTACGGCCCCGCAGAGCCACTATCGGATTTCTGAATATGTCGAGCACTGTTAGCGAAGGCATCAGATGAGCGCAACATTGAGGACGATCGGAGCTTGCGACTGCGAGGGCACTTCCTATTCGGCTTCATCGAGCGGGGTCAGATCGACGCCGACGACATCTAACGCCTTGGGGTTCGCTCCTTGCTCGCTGACCCAACCGTCTATGTCGCTTACGGTCTCTACGAAAGCTGGGACTATTAGATCGACCAGCGGGAGTTCATCGACAACTCGGGTTCCATCAATATCACCCAGCTCAAGAGTTCCAATCTGCACAACCGGCCCGATCTTTGGACCGTCGTCCTCAGTAAAGTGGCGGTCGAGCCAGATCTCGATCGGGTTCAACTCGTCTATCCAGACATACTCGGCAACCGGCTGGCCATGGATTGATGCATTGACGGCCACACAGGTGGACAGCCCGTAGCTGCTTCGCAGACACACCGAGAAGTCAGACAATCCCTCACCTATCCACTCCTCTGGTAGGTAGATGGCTGCCCAGACGCCTTCGCCATTTGCGTCCGGAGGGCGGAACCCCGGCTCCAGAAACGCTTCGATTGAGTAGTAATCCAACTCGACGGGCACGGTCGGAGGGTTAAGAACTTCCTGATAGAGCGGATTGGACTCGTCGCCGCGAAATGTCGCCTGAAGATCCTCAAGACTCATGGTCTTCGCGCCTGCGCGTACTCGCTCCGCTGCGAGGTTAAGTTCAACCGAATAATTTGATGCGCAGTCGAATAGTGCATCAATGACACCCGCGCTATCGAACGTCAAAAGATCGGCGCGACTCGGATTGTCGACGGCGCTGACATATGAGAGTACAAGAACCTGGAGACCCGGATCTTTCTCGACACGCCGAACCATGGCTCCTAGAGATCGATTCGAAAAGATGAACTGTCGACCTGCTAGAACCTCGGAGCTGTCCGAAACAACCACTCCGGTGAACTGTTCCAAGTCTGATTCCGAGGATCCTGGAAGCCACTCGCCCAGTTCCCCGACATCTCGAACATCGAAGTCGAGTGGCAAAAGAGTCGTCTGTAGTCCAAACACCTCGACCAGGTCCACCGGCTCACCGGCCTCTCCTCGCGTATCGCCTTCATAAGGCCCGTCGAGACACTCGAGACCCAGCGGCGGCAAAGCCGTGTGGTCCTGGCCCAGCTCCGACAACGCACCACCCGGCCCGGAAGGCGATTCCGCCACGACACTTTGCGAAGCAGAGGTCGAATCGGTCGAGCTAGAGCAACCCGCCGAAAGAAGGCCGCCAATCACCACAGCCCCAGCAACGCGCAACAGCCCGGTGGTTGCGTTTTATGGAAGGCAGTACAAGCTGAGTGCTGAGTCTCATGGCCATATGACGAACCCAGCCGACCATCTGGTTCCCTCAAGCACGCTCTTCGCCAACTCAGCGCCCAAGCAGCCCAGCATTCTCATGGGCCTGGACTTGCAAGTGCTTCGTCACTCGATGGAACCTCGCGGCATGATCCACTGTGTTTGCTGGTGGGTGATCTCGGCAATGGTGTCGTAGTCGCGGTCGTAGTGAATGATCGTTACTTGATGACGTTCTGCTACCGCGGCCATCAGTAAATCTGGGAGTGGCACGGCTCTAATCAGACCGGTTTCCCAAAGTTGTTGTTGGATCTCGAGGGCTCGTCGCCAATCGGTGTCTTCGGTGGGGAGCCACTCGTAGCCCAGCGACCGGTCGTTCTGAACTTCGGCGTACTCGTCCGGAGAGTGAGTCGACCAAAGGACTTCAAACTCAATGACTGCGCAGGTAGCTACGAGACCGGATTCGATGAGCGGCGCTAGGACGCTTCTAACTTCGGAGAGGTGTAGTCGCGCTAGTGCGCTTTTGTCGGCGAGGTAGCGGGCTACCGCTGCCATGCGCTCGACATGATGTCGGGATCTCGGAGGTCAGCGTGTCTATCGGCTTTGAATCGGTCGAGGTCCCGTCGGCGAGCGCTGAGTGCAGCGACTGCGGCGAGCGCGCCGTTGACGGTATCTTTCTTGGTGGTGGTCCCGAGCGCGCGTTGAGCATGTTCTAGCGCACTCTCGTCGATGTCGATAAGTGTTTTCGCCACTTAACCTCCCGGATATACCAAACCTAGTTCATGGTATATACCTCAGCTTGGCGAGTGGTCATCGATCCACGTCGAAACTCATCGGCATGGACGACACTCAATGTAAGTTCCTAACCCGGCCAGGGCGGCGCCGTACTCTACGCATACCAAAACGGTATGCTTTGTTGATGGCAACAGAACAGATTGCAGTACGACTGCCCGAGCCGCTCCTTGCCGACCTCGATGGGCTCGTTACAAGCGGAGCATACGTAAGTCGAGCCGCAGCGGTCCGCGCTGGAATCGAAGCCATCATGAAACTCGAACACCAACGCCGCATCGACCAGGCCGTGGTCGATGGTTACACGCGTCAACCACCAACCGAAACCGAAGAGAACGCGGCACTCGCCTCGCTCCGCGAAGCGATCCTCGACGAGCCGTGGTAATCGCACCTGACCGAGGGCAAGTCTGGTGGGCCGAGATCGAACAGGTCGGCCGACGCCCGTTTCTCATCATGACGCGATCCGCGGCAATCCCTGTCCTGAACAGTGTGCTCGCCGCTCCGGTAACCCGCACGATCAGAGATATCCCGACCGAGTTACGGCTCGGGCCAGCCGACGGCATGCCTACTGACTGCGTTGCGAGCTTCGACAATCTCAGAGTCGTCCCGAAGGCATACCTCGTCGATCAGATCTGCACACTTCGACCCGGCCGCCTTGTCGAAGCATGCGCAGCAGTTCAAGCCGCTATCGACTGCTAGACCGAGCAGTAACTGCCCCGAAGCCGGGCGAGGTCATGGGCTACTGGCACATAGTCAACCTTGGTGTTGACTATTTCGGGATATTCCGAAATACTGTTACTTCCAAGACACACCGCGGCGAAGCCGACCCCAGTCCGGCAAATCGCAATAGGAGGTTGTTAGCTGGATGGATGCACGGTGACGAACTCGACGAATTGGTACGGGCACTCTCCAACCGGACTCGACGCACAATCTTGGGTCTGTGCGCCCAAGAATTCGTTTCGGCCGGCGATATTGCGGCCGAAATCGATCTGGCATTGGCCAGCGTCTCCGAACACCTCAAGGTGCTGCGAAAAACTGGCTTGGTCGAACTGGAACGAACCGGCACGAAGTGGCTCTATCGCAGCCACCCCGACCTAATCGATGAAGTCCTGACCGCGTTAGCCGCCGACCTTGGCGGACTACAGGAGAAGCAAATGAACGCACCCATCGTGCACTTCGAAGTGGCTGGCCCCGACGAGCGGTCACTCCACAGTTTCTATCGTGAGCTGTTTGGCTGGTCGGTCGAGATGATGGGTCCGGGTTACTCACTCATGCAGACCCCTGACGGCTCGCCCAACGGTGCGATACGAGAAGCCGAAGCGTCGGAGCTGAGCATTGGCGTCGGCGTCGCCGACCTCGAGTCCGCCGTTGAACACGCCGTCTCTCAGGGCGGCTCAATCGTCATGGCGCCCACCGACAACGGATACGTCAACAAGGCCCAAGTGGCCGACCCGGCGGGCAACCTCATCACGCTGATCGAAAACGATGAGCGAGGCGAGTAACGCGATGCCAGCTGGATACTCGGGAACTCCACTCGCCAAAAAACTGGGGGTTAAGGAAGGACACTCGGTCGCCGTGATCAACGAGCCGCCCGAGTTTCGCGCTCTGTTAACGGAGCTGCCCGATCGGGTCTCGTTCCAGCCGCAGCTAGATAACTCGCCCGACGTGGTGGTCGCCTTTTATGATCGGCACGCAGAGCTGGAGCAGCAACTGGGCGAACTGGGTGACGCTGTGTTTCCCGACCGGATAATCTGGTTGGCGTGGCCGAAGAAGACCTCGGGTGTCGAGACCGATCTCAGCGGCGACGTGGTTAGAGCCACCGTGCTCGCGACCAAGCTGGTCGACGTGAAGGTCTGCGCCATCTCCGATGTGTGGTCGGGGCTAAAGGTGGTGTGGCGCAAAGAACACCGTTAGCCGAGTCCCAGCACACTGAGCAGCGCCTCGTCGACTCCCCAGAGTTCGTCGGCATGGAGATGCCCTACTTTGCTGCCCAGCCGGGTGGTATCTACTCTGCCAACGTGCTCGACCAGCACCTTGGTGCCTTGGCCATCGATTTCGATCTCGGGACGAAACGAGGCGGCCTGCGCCAAGCGCGATGTTGGGGCGATGAGGACCACCGATCTCGGTAGGTACTCGTCAGCTTGAACCACCACGCCGAACCGCTTTCCATGTTGTTCATGCCCGACACCTTTGGGCAGCTTGAGTTGATAAACGTCACCGCGGTGCACGCAGTGACTCCATCATCTCGGCAACGGCCAGCATCTCGACACGATCTGACTCGTCGGCTTCGAGCCGCGCTACCTCAGCAGCTAGTTCGGAGCTGCGTTGCCGGCGGTCGACAGACTCTATGAGAGCGGTCCTGATCGCCTCGGAACGAGTGAGACCGGTTGCCTGAAGAGCACGCAGTGCCTTTGCTGCTTCGTCGTCGAGTCGGACCGATACCGCATGCGTCACACAGCAACTGTATCACAAAACGTATGACACCAATCTGTACTGCTTGAAAGTCCCCCCCAACCTCGAGGGTAAAACTTCAAGCAGAACGGGTTTAGTGGGTGGCGTGGGGGCGGTTTTCTACTACCCCTGCTGAAGTCACTCGGATGAAGCTGGCGTTGGCCCTAAAGGTTGCTAGGTCGGTTGCATCTTGGTAGCTCATGGCGCTCTTTACTCCGGCCATTAACTGGTTGACCAGCTTCGACACCTCGCCGCGGTAGGGCACTGTGCCCTCGACACCTTCGGGCGCGCGATGCTCGAAATACTCGTCGTCGAGGGTCTCGCCGCTACGATCCGCTCGGTTCTCGACCGCCTCACGCGACGCCATACCCCGAACCCTCTTGACAAGGCCGTGACTGGTTTGTTCGACCTCGCCGGGGCCTTCCTTAGTTCCGGCGAACATCGAGCCAATCATCACGGTGTCGGCCCCAGCGGCAAGCGCCTTGGCGATGTCGCCCGAGGTGCGGATTCCGCCATCGGCGATAACCGGAACGCCCAGCGCCGCATTCACCACATCGGTCACAGCAGTGAGCTGGGGGACTCCGACGCCCGCGACGAGTCGGGTAGTACATACTCCACCCGGACCAACTCCAACCTTTACTGCGTCGGCGCCCGCTGCCACTAAGTCGGCGGCTCCTTCGGCGGTTGCGACGTTGCCTGCGATCACGTCGACGTCGGGCAGTGCGTCCTTGAGGCGTTTCACCCCGTCGAGCGCGTGATCGGCGTGGCCATGGGCGATGTCTAGAACCAACGCGTCGGCCCCAGCCGCGGCTACCGCTTTCGCTCGTTCGACCATGTCATGGTCGGTTCCTACGGCGGCGCCGACCGGTCCGTCATAGAGGGCCTTTGCGTTCTTTACCTCAAGCGCGTGCTGCTCGACCGGCATGAAACGATGGATGATTCCAACGCCGCCGAGGGTGGCCATCGCCGCCGCCATCTCCGACTCACAGACGGTGTCCATATTGGCGGCGATCACCGGAATTCCGAGCGCCACGCCGGTGCTAAGGCGAGTTGCGAGCGAGACTTCGGAGCGCGACCGGACACTGCTGCGACGGGGGACGAGCAAGACGTCGTCGTAGGTGAGGCCGACCCGCAGGTTGTCGATATCCATGATTCTCCAATTCGCGCGACGTCGAAATCGACCCGCTACTCCTAATGGAACGTCACTAGCCTCGCAGAAGATACAGGGCTGTCTTCACTTCTGCCTGTACATTTTGTTAAGTTGCACGATGGCGCCCGCTGAATCGGCGTCAAGTCCACCGAAGAGGGGCACGGGGTGAAGAGGTGAAACGACTCGTCGGCGCGGCCACTCCGTTATTGGCCTCTCTTGTGGCCTTTCTCTTCGGGGCGATCATGCTGCTCGCCATCGGCGCGAGTCCGTGGGAAGGGCTCAAAGCTTTGCTCGATGGCGCCTTCGGCGACGGAGATGCCCTAGCGGTTACCGCCGTGAAGGCCACCCCATTGCTATTGGTAGGTGCTGGAATAACCATTGCGTTTCGAACCAACGTGGTCAACATCGGAGGCGAGGGCCAGATCGTGGCTGGCGCGCTGATGTCGACATCGGTCGCTCTCGCGGTTCCCGATCTACCCGCCCCAATCCTGGTTCCACTGGTGCTCATCGCCGGACTCGTCGGTGGCGGAATTGCGGGGGCTGTGCCCGGAGCTCTGAAGGCATACGCGTCGGTCAACGAAATCCTCAGCACCATCATGTTGAACCTGGTGATGGTGCAGCTCATGAACTACCTCTTGCGAGGCCCCCTAATCGACCCGTTGGAGGTCGAGGCCGGAACCCGAATCCCCCAAACCGAACGACTCTCGGACAATTCTGCGCTGCCCACCCTTATCAGCGGTACCCGGCTTCACCTCGGCGTA
>CBERPN010000047.1:0-17874 GCA_965524675.1 uncultured bacterium | reverse complement strand
TTTCCATATGCTGCACTTTCCGCCCTGGAAACTGGCCCTGCTCATGGGTGTGTTCTCCAAGCGCATGAACCGCGAACTCCTCGCGCCGCTCGCGCACAATTTCGAGAGTTTGAGTACCGATCGATCCAGTCGAGCCGAGCACGGCCAAGGTCTTAACGGTCACAGCCTCTAACCCTATGCGACGTTGCACCTCCATAGAGTGTCGCTGTGGGCAGCACCCAATAGTGACAGCACCTGCTCGGCCTAAGATATGGCTGCGCGTCGCCGATTGAAGCGGGTATGTTCGCGCAGCTAGGTGCCAGCAATCGATCGACTGGACGTTGGGCGTCGGCGGCTATTACCGCAAGAAACCGTCAGTTCCGTCGCTACCTGTGGAACGTACATCCAGTGGGTGGTCTTGTTGCTTTTGCCGGTGTAGCAATCGCGACCGCTGGCGACCCACCCCTAGCCCTATTCACGATCACTATTGTTTACGCGCTGTTGATCGCAGCGATTCGCTTCATTGGATTCGATGAGGCAACCGCGTGGCGGCTACTTCTGATGGGGCTGGTCGACATTGGAGTCATTGCCTCAATCTCGCTAATCGCTCCAACCCTTTGGCCTGCGATGACCGTGTTGGCATTAGGGGTTATCAGTATTGGTTGGCTTGAGTCACCAGCGTTTACTGCAGCACTTCTTGGAGCCGTGGTGGTTTCGATGACAACCACCGCAGTCATGCTCGACATCGACTCATGGTGGCTAACAATCGGCGCCATATTCCACGTAGGAATAGCATTGTCGATCGCTTCATTCTGGTTGGCCAACGACGTTTTGCTCGAACGCTTCTCCACCGCTCTCGATTCGCTGAACATGGTCGTCTGGAAATCCGATTCCAAGGGCGAGCTGACCGAGGTGGTCGGGCATGTCGCAATGTTCTCCGGGATCGCCCCTGAGGACATCGTTGGTCAAAACCTCATCGAGTTCGTATCGCCGGACTCCGTTGACTGGGTACTCGACGAACTCACCTCGCAAGGCAAGGGTGGCGCGATTAGTGGTGTACACAACATTCTTCACGCCGACGGCCCCCGAGCCGCTCGTTCATCTTTCCAGACCGTCAACACCCGAAGCGGCGTCGAGATACGAGGGGTAACGGTAGATATTTCGAGCGACTGGTCGGCTGGCGAAGCCCAACGCCGAAACGCCTCGATCGTGGAACACATGCGCGATGGATTGATCATCGTCGCGTTCGATAAAGAGTCCAGTACGGTCCGTATCGACAAGGTAAATCCAACGGCGCAAGCTTTGCTCGAGGTTGAGGACCGGGCTGGCTGGGAAACCCTCGTCGCCGCCGAACCCAATGTGGCCAATCGTATTCTGAACCGGTTTCGTACCGAGCAAAGCAATCGCCAAGCCGAAGACAGATGGGAGTACGAAACCACCAACTCGGAGCGACCGCGATGGATCCAAGTAGTCATCTATGACCTGAGTGAGACCGCTATCGCTGCTCAGTTCGTCGATATCACCAAAGAAAGACACCGTCACGCTAACGCCGTGCACAGGGCAAGCCATGACGGGTTGACCCAACTGTTGAATGCCACCGCATTCCGCGACCAGCTTTCGACCCTACTGTCCAGCGATTTAACGGCCCCGATTGTCTTCTTGCTCGATCTCGACCGTTTCAAGCCGATAAACGATAAATATGGTCACGCCGCCGGCGACATGGTGTTGGTTCAGATCTCCAGGCGACTCGAGAACTGTCTTAAGCAAGGCGACCTCGTCGCCAGGCTTGGGGGCGATGAATTCATTGGGTTCGTGGACGGTGTCTTCACCAATGAAGAGGCCGAACGCCTGATGCAGCGAATCGAAGGTGTCTGCTCGGACCCGATCACCATTGGGCCCAATACGTTGGTGAACGTGCGCGGATCGGCAGGTTACTCGAGGCCATCGCAATCGCCCACGGTCGAAGAGGTCCTGCGACTGGCCGACGAGGCGATGTACCGCCGAAAGCTAAGCAAGGCCGATCGCGCTAGTAGAGAATAATTCTCGCCAGGTAATAAACCGCCGGAAGCACAAATAGCAAAGCGTCGAAGCGGTCCAACAAACCGCCGTGGCCCGGCAACATATTGCCCATGTCCTTGATGCCCAGATCGCGTTTGAGGATCGATTGAACAAGATCTCCCAACGGTGCCGCCACCGCGCCGACAACACCTAGAAGAACTATTGCAAAGAAGCCGCCCTTGTCGACAGATCCTGCCGGTCCGTTTCCGGCAAAGGGTTCTACCTCGAACAAGAACAGCAGCAACGCAGCCACAAGAGCCATCGCCGCACCACCTACCAGCCCCTCGACCGTCTTATTAGGGCTAGCCGAAGAAAGCGGCGAGCGACCCGCCAAACGACCGATGACTAGCGCCCCAATATCGTGACCAGCGGTAACTGCAACAGCGGTAAACAAGAGCCACTTGCCGTCGGTAGGAACCTTTAGCATCAGCGCGGCGAAGCTACCCAGGAGCCCAATCCAGAGAACTCCGAGGAATGTGATTCCGAGATTCATCACCGGTCGCTCTGTGCCTACCCCGGTCAGGTACCAGAGCATCGAGAACACCACGGTGAGGAATAGAACGAGCGGCAAGGCTGACTCGCCTCGCCAATAGGCGGCGAGCACCAAACTCACCGACGCGGCTAGCCCCAGCAATACTGCGGGCTGGAACCCAACGGGGCGCACCGCGTTGTAGAACTCGGCAACTGCTAACCCAATTATCGCCGCGACCAGCAGCATCGTCAGCCACGGCCCCACCATCATCGACACGACAAAGGCGGCGGCGAGGCCGACGCCGGTCGCGATAGCCATACCCATATTTCGATCCGACTTACTCGCTGGTTCGACCACACGACCACTGGCAGTCTGGGTGGTCGGGGCTTCGCCCAAGCCATCGTTACCGCCGTTGCCACCGATACTCACCGGAGCGGCCTCGGCTTCGGCCGGCGGAAGAAGCGGTGGATCAAAGTCTTTATCGTCATCAGATTTACCATCGTCGAGATCATCGCCATCGCCACCATCGTCGAAACCGAAGAATTCGTCGCTCTGGGGGCTATCGACGTCGCCAACAACGGGCACGGCCACGGCTGAATCTCCGGTGTCCCATTGCGGGTCATCGCGACCGAGCGACGACCACACCTCGAGGTCGTCGTCCTCGGCGTCTTCGCTAGCCGCTGGTTCGTGCCAGGGTGGAAGTTCGTCGTCGTCAGCAAAGATCGAATCTCCACCGAACACGCTGTCGCCCGGCGTTACTTCATCATCGATCGAGTCCCCACCGATTAGGCGGATTCCTTCGAACTGGTCGTCGTCGTTCTCGGAGCGGTCAGAGTCTTCGTCCACTTTGTGTTCTCCTTGGGCTTCGTCAGATCTCACGAAGTTCGTGTTCTTTGGCTTCGCGAGCCGACTCGATCTCGGCTTCTCTTTTATGGATAAGGTCGTCTAGTTGCCCTTCGGCTCGAGCAATCTCATCCTCGGAAACTCCGCCATCTCTTTCGACTCCATCAAAATCCTTGCGAGCGTCGCGGCGGATTCCTCGCAGCCGGTTTCGGGCGTCCTCTGCCATGTTGTTGACAACTTTGACTAACTCGTTTCGGCGCTCCTCGGTGAGCGGCGGAAAGTTCAGGCGAATCGTGCGACCGTCGTTGCTGGGATTTAGACCGAGTCCTGCGTTCTGTATCGCCTTTTCTATCGACTCGAGGTTCTGAGGATCGAACGGGGTCACCAACAACTGGCGAGCCTCGGGCACCGCGAAACCGGCGATCTCCTGCAGCCTGTTATCGACGCCATACGCCTCGACGGTGAGGCGCTCGATGAGGGCCGGGTTGGCTCGTCCAGTTCGCACGCCAGAGAACTCGGTTCGAGCATGGGCGAGCGTGTTCGACGTCTTGTCATTTGCATCTTCGAGCACCAGCTCGATCATCTCGTTACTCAATCGAATCGACCTCCAAGGCGGGTCAGCTGACTAGCGTACCCACCGCCTCGCCCGCTAACAGGGATCTTGTGTTTCCTTGGCCCAAAAGATCGAAGACAACGATGGGTAAATCGTTGTCCATGCAGAGGGCAATGGCAGTCGAATCCATTACTTCGAGACCCCTTTGGAGCACCTCTTGGTGGGTTACGTTGTCGATCTTGGTGGCGGAAGGATCGAGCTTGGGGTCGGCGGAGTAGATACCGTCGATTCCCGAATGAGTGCCTTTTAGAACTACGTCGGCTTCGACCTCGACAGCACGAAGCGCAGCCGCGGTATCGGTTGTGAAGAATGGGTTACCGGTACCGCCGCCGAAAATTACGACTCGACCTTTTTCCAAGTGACGCATTGCTTTGCGACGAATATAGGGCTCGGCCACGCGTTGCATCCCTATGGCGGTTTGCACACGGGTCTCCTGGCCGAGATGCTCGAGCGCACCTTGCAGGGCCAACGAGTTAATAATGGTGGCGAGCATGCCCATGTAGTCGGCCTGGGCGCGATCCATCCCAGCGCCAGCACCCGCCATTCCGCGCCAGATGTTTCCGCCGCCGACCACAACTGCGATGTCGACATCGAACTCTTTTTGCAAGTCAACGATGTCGCTAGCGATCTTGGCAACTACGTCGGCATTAACTCCATACCCCTGATCGCCAGCGAAAGCCTCACCAGAAACCTTCAGCAACACCCGATCCCAACGCGACTTTCTGGTTCCGCGAACGATGTGTTCGGGCGCTTCTGTCACCGGTCAAGCCCCTACTACTGCCTGAGCGAACCTCAGTATCGTGCCATCGCCAATCGTCGTACCGACCGTGACCTTGTCGCCGTGGAGTCCTTGGTCGAGTAAGACTCGCTCGCCGAACCAGGCGGTCATTCGACCCGTGACAATCTTGTCCCAGGCTTGTTCGGGCTTGCCCTCGGCCTTGGTAATCTCGAGCAAGTTCTCGCGCTCGGCCTCTACTTCGGCCCCGGGAACCTCATCGCGTGTGAGCACTGTCGGTTTGGCGAATGCTATGTGAAGCGCCACCTGGTGCAATGTGTCGGCGTCGATCCCTGATCCTTCGACAACTACCGCATTCTTGCCGCGTCCGTCCTGAAGGTGGATATAGGTGTCGAGCAGGTTGCCATCGGCGGCTTCTATGACCTCAGCATGGCCGATCTCGATATTTTCCTTGAGCAAGAGCCTAAGGTCTTCGAATTCGGTGGCGAGCGCGGTTGTAGCAGCCTCGGCACCGTCGACGAGTACCGCATTGGCGAACTTGTCGACGAAGCTAACAAAGCCGTCGGACTTGGCCGAAAAGTCGGTCTCGGCCTTTAGGTGGACGAGCGCCACTTTGGCATTGTCGCCGACGATCGTCACCGCCCCTTCGGAGTTCTCGCGGTCGGAGCGATCGCCAGCCTTGGCGAGGCCCTTCTCGCGAAGAATCTGCTTTGCAGCCTCCATGTCGCCAGACGCCTGGACTAACGCCTTCTTGGCATCCATCATTCCGGCGCCGGTGGCATCGCGTAGTGCCTTAACGTCCTTTGCGGAAATATCAGCCATCGCGATCAGCTCTCCTTGCTAGCGGCGTCGTCGGCAGCTGCCTTCGACTTTGCGATGGCGGCTTCGGAAGCCGCCTCGGCGCGAGCGAGCGCGTCGGCCGTCGCCTTAGCGGCCGCGTCATCATCTGTGGCGACGGCTGCGGTTGGTTCTGGAGTCGCTGGCACTGGAGTGGCTGGCGCTGGAGCTGCTTCCTGAATTGGAGTAGCAGGCTCTGCTGCCGGTACAGAAACAGCCTCCGGCACCTCGGCCGAGGCCGGAGCTTGCCCAGCGGCAACTCGGGCTTCGCGTTCGGCCGCCTGGGTTGCAGCCGCTGCGCGCGCTTCGGTCTGAGCAGCATCCTTGGCTGCAACCTGCTCGTCGCTAAGCGCCGGAGCCTCGGAGACTTGGGGGTTTTTCTTCGACGCGATGAAACGACCCTCGATAACGGCTTCGCTCATGATGCGCGCCATCAAATCGCCAGCCCGGATTGCGTCGTCGTTGCCGGGGATTACGAACTTCACCAAATCGGGGTCACAGTTGGTGTCGACCACAGCAATAATGGGGATGCCGAGCTTGTTGGCCTCGGTAACAGCGATGTTTTCTTTGGTGGTGTCGAGAATAAACACTGCGTCGGGAAGCTTTTCCATATTGCGGATGCCAAATAGGTTCTTCTCTAACTTGGTGAGCTCGCGGTTTATTAGCAACGCCTCCTTCTTTGGCATTGCTTCGAACTCTCCAGAGTCGCGCATACGTTGATACTCCTTCATCTTCGAAACCCGCTTGGAGATCGTTTCGAAGTTGGTGAGCATGCCGCCGAGCCAACGCTCGTTGATGTAGGGCATGTTTGACCGCTCGGCATAACTCTGCACGCTGTCTTGAGCTTGCTTCTTAGTGCCGACAAACAACAACGTGCCGCCATCGCCGACCATGTCGCGAACGAACTCGTACGAAACAGCCAAACGTTCGAGCGTCTTGTGCAGATCGATGATGTAGATACCGTTGCGCTCACCGTGAATGAAGCGCTTCATCTTCGGGTTCCAGCGGCGGGTTTGGTGTCCGAAGTGCACCCCTGCGTCGAGCAGGTCTTTAATTGATACAACAGCCATAGCTGCGTCCTTTCCCAGCGGTTAAGACAAGCTTCGCACCCAGCGCCAGAGGCGACCGCGGGTTTGTGCCAAGCGATATGAAATAGAGGGATATTAGTAGTGGGTGGTCTGAGGGCAGCAGTACGAATAGCTCCGGCTACGGCCAGCGATCGAGTCTAACGGCAAGTCACCCAAGAGGTTGCGGTCGAGCAGCGCAATTGTTTCTCGATCATCGGGCAAACGAGAACTCAAGCGAACAAGACGATCGTCCGATCAATAGCGCATATGAGTTTTCTGCTTCGCGCTGCCCCAAACACCGAATATCGGCAATCTGTCGACGGTCAGCGCTGGATGAACATCACTACGGTGGACAAACTGGCCGACCTCGACACCGATCTGCGGGCGATGGCAGCTCGGATCGACGAAGAACCAGCCCTTGCGCTCATTCTTGCCTCGGGTGGAATCGATCAAGAGCTCGCGGGCGCAGCCCTCGACAACTTAGTTCCCGGACTGCCGACGATCGGCTGCACGACAGCGGGTGTTCTGTCCTCATCCGGCGACGTCGCAGCAGCCGTCCAGTACATCGTTCTTGGTGGTCCCGGTTTCAGCGCCACCGTGGGTGCTTCAAGCTATGAGCCCCACGGCTGTCGGGCCGCAGGAAGTCGGCTCGGATCAGCGGTCGCTCAACCGACCCGCTCTGACGAAAACGCTGCCTTTATGATGTTGTGCGACGGGATTGAGGGCGACGCCGCCGAGGTAATCCGCGGCGCATATTCGATCAGCGGAGCAAACTGCTCAATCGTCGGCGGCTGCGCTGGCGACGATCTCGCTATGAGCAAAACATCGCAGTTCGCGGATGGAACAATACTGTCGGGCGGCGTTGTCGGCGCATTCTTGACATCGGATGCACCGATCGGGATTGGCGTGGCTCACGGCTGGACCAAGGTTGGCGAACCCATGATCGTTACCGCATCGGAGGGAACCAGCGTGCTCAGCCTCGATGATCGTCCCGCGACCGAGGCATACCTCGAATTGGTGGACGAGGGCCAAGTCTTCTCCGACAGTGCCGAGTTTGCGAGATTCGCCCAAACCAGACCGCTGGGGATCCATGCCCAGTCCGAGCAGGTCAGATTTGTTACCGGCTCGGATCTAAAGAGACAGACCCTGGAATTCTTGGTGCACATCCCCGAGGGGCAAATGGTGTGGGTGATGAAAGGCGATACAGACTCGGTCGTTTCTGCGACTACCACAGCAGCCGAACGGGCGATTAGCCAGCTCGGCCCAAATCCGCCACTTGGCGTTATTGGTTTTGATTGTGTTGCCAGGCGTGGGGTCTTGGGCAATGCCGGGATTCGTAGCGAAGTAGATGCACTGTCGAGCGCTTTGCCCTCAACCACGCCGATCGGCGGGTTCTACACCTATGGCGAAATAGCCCGAACCGGCGGGGCGCTTGGGTTGCACCATCAGACCATGGTGTTACTTGCGTTCGCATGACTGGTAGCGCATCTTCAGCCCAGGTCTTGGTTCGACTGCTCGCCATCTTCTCCGCTGTCGATCAAGACGAAGTGCGGTTGCGCACGATCGAGACCATCTCAGAATTCTTCGACGCTGGAATCGTTGGAATCCTCAATGGCTCAGGGGTGGTTGACTCGGTTGGACTCGGACACCACAGCACCGAACTCGAATCCTTAGCAGCCCAACGCTCTGGTGCGTCCTTTGTCGAAAGCGATGCCTTTGGCCCCATGTACGTTCTCGCGCTACCGATACCCGACAGCGATGGAGCGACGTTCGTTCTCGCCCGTGCGTCAAGCGCTTTTTCACACGAAGAGTCGATGGCAGCGCGAGCCTCGATTCGTATGATGCAACTCGCCTGTCGCACAACGACGACTCTGCAAGCGCAGCGGACCAGCACCGAATTGCTCGAAAGACAGGTCGAGGAAAACCTCACCCTCACCGATCGACTTCGCGATCGCCACGAGTCGCTAATGAGCAGGGTCTTGCACATTCAAAGAGCCGTAACCCATGCCACCCATCATGAGGAGACACTCGAACTAATAGCGAAGATGGCTGGTGAGATGTTTGGCTCGGACTCAATTGCAGTCAGAAGGGTCGACAACCCCAGCGGGCGGTCGCTATGGACGGTCAACATCGACTCTGACTTCGCTCAGACGATTCCGCTGATCGATCCCAAACTCGGTATCTCGAGGCGAGCGATGGACGAAAACTCGATCGTGATCGATCGAGACTATCGGCCCCTGCACCTGCCGGACCAAGGCAGGACGGTCAGCGCCATCGCCGCGCCGATCTATTGCCAAGGCGAAACCGTCGGAGCGATGACGGTGTTGGCTGGCCCTGACCGCGATGAACCACACACCGAGGAAGATCAAGAAGCACTAATAATCTTGGCGGGCTACGTGTCGGTTGCCATTACAAAGGCAGCGGCGACCGAAGAACTTGAACGCTCGTTACTAGAGGCGCAGTGGCGCGCCAGCCACGACCACCTCACCGGCCTACCCAACCGGGCAAGAATCATTGAGATCATCGAAGCTCAGCTATCGCAGGGACTTACGCCGGTTGTCCTCTACATAGACTTCGACGGCTTCAAGTCGGTTAATGATCTCTACGGCCACGTAACCGGCGACCTAGCACTCATCGCTGTTTCGGAACGCCTCGCCCTGATGCTACGCGCCGGTGAATCGATCGCCCGACTTGCAGGCGACGAATTCGTGGCACTTCTTCCGCCCGGGTCAGACCAGGACGCACTCGCCGTTGCGAAACGAATCGTGGAAAAGCTCGCCAAGCCGCTCGACGTCGCCGGGCGCGACCTAGTGCTCCCTGCAAGTGTCGGGATCGCCAACATTGCGGCGACCTCCGCTGAGGAGTTGCTTGAAGCGGCCGACCTTGCCATGTACCGAGCGAAGTCGCTCCCATCAGAGTCGATTGCCTTCTTCGATAGTGCACTGCGCCAAGACCGCACCCGACGTGTGCTGATCGAGCAACAACTACGGCTCTCGCTGGTCAACATGGCTAGCTTCACTCTTAACTTTCAGCCAATAGTGGAAGGGCCCGAGTTCGAGGTGTGCGCCTACGAAGCGCTCCTTAGGTGGGACACCGCCGCAGCTGGCGTGGTTTCGCCTGACGAGTTCGTTCCGGTAGCCGAGGAGACCGGAATTATCAGCCAGATCGACGAGTGGGTACTCGCGACCGCGCTGCGCGAATCGGGCTTGCTAAGCGGCGGCAAGAGTCGTGTCTCGGTTAATCTATCGGCTGCCAGTTTTCTACGCGGGTATCTTCCTAGTCTGGTCGAGCGAATTCTCGTCTTGAGCGGAACACCAGCCTCAAGGCTGGCAATCGAGATCACCGAGCGAGTGATGCTAGGTGACTCTCAGCTTGTCCGGCACAATATTGGCGCTCTTCGCGACCTTGGTGTTGCGGTAGTACTCGACGACTTTGGAGTCGGCTACTCCTCGCTCTCGTACCTTCAGGATCTAGAAATCGATGGTCTCAAGATTGACCGCTCCTTTGTGCAAGGGGCGACCGGCGATCGCCGGGGCGCTGCGGTACTGCGAGCGGTTTTGAGCCTTGCCGCTGATTTGGGAATCGAGACTGTGGCCGAGGGGGTCGAGACTCGCGAGCAGCTGGAGTTGTTGCAGTCGCTCGGCTGCAGTCACTTCCAGGGGTACTTCTTTGGACGCCCAGCCCCGGTGGACCAACTCATGCGACAATCCAGCGAGATAGCTATGGCGGGCCCACTAGTCGAACCTCGGTAACGAGTTCGCCAAACAACGAGGCAGGGTCGATGTAGATGTCGTCGCGCAATGCCCCAAAGTGAAAGCGTTGTCCGGCAACCCCAATCGAGTCGCCCTGGTGTACCCGTTGGCCGCGTACAACCAAACGGCTGGCAAGGAAGGAATATGTGGTGCGCAACCGTTGACTGTGGCGGATACTCACGTATTGACTCGACCCGATACTTCCCGAGAACGAAACAACCCCGTCGGCTGACGCCAACACAACCTGTCCCGGCTGGGTGTCGTACTCGATACCACGATTTCCGGGCCCGTACGGCGAATCGGGCGGGCGAAACGGGTCGATTACCGGAGCCTCGATCGGCGGTAGGTGAGGTGCAACCAGCAACACCAACCCGACAAGAACTAAGAGAGCCTTGAACACAACACATCCCGAAGCAGTCCCAAATAGGGACGTTAGACAACGGGGAAAGTCGTAGCCGCCAAAGTTAGCAGAGTCTTAGGCGACTAACGGGAGGGTTCTCGGTCCACCGCTGTCATACGTGAGCGCAACTGCAGCACCGCTTTGGTGTGGATCTGACAGACACGACTCTCGGTCACTCCAAGAACGTCACCGATTTCGGCCAGCGTAAGACCCTCGTAGTAGTAGAGGGTCAACACCATCTTTTCGCGTTCGTTCATGCGATTGATCGATTCGGCCAGCAGCGAGCGCATCTCTTCGATCTCGTACTGCCCAACAGGGCCGTCGCCACCGTCGGCGATGGTGTCGCCGAGAGTTAGGGTCTCGCCGCGGTCACCGCTCGACGAGAGCATCTCGTCGAGAGCCACAATACCCACGAACGAAACTTGCCCCATCAGAGTCTGTAGCTGGTCGATCGAGATTCGCATCTCGGTAGCGAGTTCATCATCGGTAGGCGCTCGGTGAAACCGGGCCTCAAGCTTGCTGAACGACTTTTCAAGGTTACGGGCCTTGGCTCGAACCGAACGAGGAACCCAGTCGATCGAGCGAAGCTCGTCAAGAATAGCGCCCTTGATTCTTGAGATCGCGTAGGTCTCGAACTTGTAGCCGCGCTCAAGATCGAACTTTTCGATGGCGTCGATCAAGCCGAACATTCCGTAGCTGACCAAGTCGGACTGCTCGACGTTTTGCGGCAGGCCGACGGCAACCCGGCCGGCTACATATTTGACCAGCGGCGAGTAGTGAACGATGAGTTGTTCTCGCGCTCGTTGGTTAGCTAGGTCTTTGTACTCAACCCAAAGGGGCTGCACATCGGGGCGTTCGTCGGCCACGTTTTTCCTATTCTGCGTTCGGGTAGATAAGCGGGCTGGTCAGGCTCGGGGGTGAGTTGCCTGATGAACTCGCTGTAGGTGCTCTTTGCTGACGTGTGTATAGATCTGGGTAGTGCTCAAGTCTTCGTGTCCAAGCATTTCCTGTACAGCACGAAGATCGGCACCTCCATCCAAAAGATGAGTGGCGAAGGTATGTCGAAGCGCGTGAGGGTGGGTGGGAGTTGCAGCCCGCCTATCGACGATTCTCCGCACATCTCGTGGTGTGAGCTGCTTTCCCCGCAAGTTTAAGAACACCGCGGAGCTGTGTGCGGGCGCAGTTTCTTTGTCGTGTTTGTCGCCGGGCGGCGCGGCGCCCCGGCACTTGAGCCAAGACTGGATTGCGTCGATCGAGGGTTCTGATAGCGGGACGATGCGCTCCTTGTTGCCTTTACCCCACACCCGAATCCGTTTAGCTTCGAGATCTAGTCCCTCGAGGGTTAATGAACAGAGTTCGCTAACCCGCAGACCACTGCCATAGAGAAGTTCGAGAACCGCCAGATCGCGCGACTTTCGGGTCGGATCATCGTTGGCGACCCGCCCAGCCGGATCGTCGAGAAGTGCTGCGATCTCAACGTCGGGAAGTATCCGCGGAAGCCGTGCCTGGCCCTTCGGTGCGCTTAGGCCAATAGTCGGATCGTTCTCGACCAGAGCTTGTCTTCGAGCCCAGTCAAAATATCGACGCAGCGACGATGCCTTCCGAGCAATCGTCCGTTTGGCGTAGCCCCGGGTGTCGAGGTAGGCCAGATACCTGCGCAATATTCTGCGGTTAATAGTGGCCGGAGACTTGCTGCCCAACCGGGCCGCCCACTGCACGAACGCGTCTAGGTCACGTGAATAAACGTCGACGGTCGCATCCGATACTGAAACCAACGATGCAGAGAACCGCTGAAGGCGCCACTCGCCGTGCTCTCCTACTGGTTGGGCCACCCCATCACGATAGCGTCCAATACCACTGATTCAGCCCAAGTAACCACTCTCCGCGTTGGATGGGGAAAGCGATTCGGGTCGACCGACCCTTTCGAACCAGCCATCGGTGTTGCTGATCCAACCAGTATTTGCAAGGTTTTCGACAGCCGAGGCAAGTTCAGCCACCGAACAGCAGGCTCTTGCCAGCAGCTGGTCGGCGGTCGCTGGCTGCCATCCAATCGCCTCGAGAACCTGCTGCGATATCGCATTGGGCAGAGGTCGAGTCTCTGAACTGGAGCGACGGCACCCACCTACCAGTCCGAGTTCGAGCAGGATGTCATCGACCGAACAGGCGGGAGCACAACCGTCGCGCAGTAGCGAATTGGTTCCCTCGGCGGCTGCGCTGTGAATAGGGCCCGGAACTGCCATTACTGGCACGTTTCGACGCTCGGCTTCAGCAACGGTATGCAGCGAGCCGCCGCGGGCATGCGATTCGACAACGACCACGATGTCTGACAGTGCAGCAATGATTCGATTACGGGCAGGGAATCGCCAGCGCTCGGGTTCGGTGTCGAGCGGCGCTTCAGACAGCACGACCCCTGCCTGCACAACATGCTCCCACAAGACTCGGTTAGATCGCGGATAAACCGAATCTAAACCGTTCGCCACCACCGCGATCGGTGGCGCAGCGCCAGCTCCGACCGCACCGTGATGGGCTGCGGCGTCGATGCCCAACGCTAGGCCCGACACCACCGCCACCCCCGCCACCGCAAGGTCGCGCGCGAATTCGTTTGCTATGTCGTATCCGTAGCGGGTGCACTTGCGCGTGCCGATGATGGCGACCCGCGGGCCGGCGAGAACATCGAGGTTACCGCGATGAAACAACACCGCTGGTGGTTCGGGATCGTCGCGAAACTGTTCGGGAAACGCTGGCGAGTTCACCGCTACCGCCCCGATTCCCATCTGGATAGACCGCTCCCAGAGTTCGCCAACGTCGAGCTGGTGAGCTGCTCGCGCCCACGAATCGAGCAGTTGCTGGCCCTTGCTTCCTAGTTCGTGACATAGCGCCCGATTGCCTCCAGCTAGAACCAAGGCCCAAGCGGCGAGTGGATCTCGCTGCGCCAACAACAGTTGAAGTCGCCGCGGCCCTGCCCCCGGCAACGAAGCCAAGGCCGTGAGCCAGGCTGCCCCAGGTAACTCACTGTCGGCGGCCAGGGTGGCGGCTGCGAAAAGTTCAGCGCTCATCGTTGGCCCCCGAAGCCAGCTGCGACAGTGCGAGTAGGCGACCGCCGATTAAGCCCGGTTGCCAGCGGCTGTGTTCGAAGCAATAGTGCGGTCTGTACATGCTCGGCCTCAAGGTCGCCGCTGTGCTGCGCGAGGTCGGCGATGGTTCGGGCTACCGACCTGACACGGTGAAGGCCTCGAGCACTAAGAGCCTGATCGGACAAGGCTCGCTCAAAAACGGCTCTCGCAGCGGCGCTGAGCGGAGCCACCTCCTCGATCTGGCTAGATGAAAGCTTGCCGTTGGGAGCCGTCCCCCGATCGATGGCCATAGCTCGAACCGCGTCGACTCGTTGACCAATAGCAGCGCTCGTCTCGCCCAGATCGAGCGACAGCAACTCGACCGCCTCTGGCCGCTGAACGCCCACCCTGATGTCGAAGCGATCTAAGAGCGGCCCAGAAACGCGTCGATGGTACCGGTGGCGGGCCGACTCCGAGCAGCGACACCCGCCCGGCGAACCAGCGCCGCCGCACGGACATGGATTCATGGCCCCAACCAACAAGACCCGTGCCGGAAACTCGGCAGTTCCATGTGCTCTTGCAACCCGGACCACACCTTCCTCGAGTGGTTGGCGTAGCGAATCGAGAGCGCTCGGAGCGAACTCTCCGAGTTCGTCGAGAAAAAGCACACCCTCACTGGCAAGGCTGAGTTCGCCAGGCCTCATCGAAGCCGAACCGCCGCCGACCAGCGAAACCGTTGAGGCGCCATGATGCGGCGCCCGAAACGGTGGAAAGCGGATGAACCCTTGTGCAGGCAATGATTCGCCCGCAGCCGAGTGAACCCGACTTACCTCTAGAGATTGACTGCGCGTGAGCGTGGGCAACAAACCAGGAAGGCGCTTTGCGAGCATGCTCTTACCAGCGCCTGGGGGCCCGACTAGCAACATATGATGCGAGCCCGCCGCCGCTACCTCGAGTGCGAACCGGGCAAAATGCTGACCTCTGACATCGGCCATATCCGGGTAGTGCGGCTTGTCGTCATAGACCGGGGTGGCTGGTGGATCATCCCATGGTTCTTCGCCAGCGAGCACCTTGATCAGGTCGCCGAGGGTGGCTACGGCTTGCACCGTTCCGCTAGGGACCAGCGCTGCTTCGCTGTGGTTTTCGCGGGCGACAACAATTGTCTCGGCTTCGATTACATCGACCAACGGCAACACCCCAGGCACCGGCCGAAGCGTGCCATCGAGCCCAAGCTCGGCAAGCGCGCCCAAACCCTCGATCGAGCTAGCTGGTTTCAGCTGCTCGTCGGCGACTAGAACCCCCAGCGCAATGGCAAGATCTAGCCCTGGCCCGCCCGCAGGAACCCCGGTGGGTGACAAATTGACCGTAATTCGCTGCATTGGCCAATCGGCACCGCACGACAACAACGCCGCCCGTACCCGGTCGCGCGCTTCACGACAAGACGTATCGGGCAAGCCAACGACACTAAACGACGGAATACCGCCCGAAACATGAACCTCGACACCGACCGGCCAACCCTTGGCCCCCGATAGCGAGGCAGAAGCGACTCTGGCGAGCACAACAGACCTCCAAAACAAATCAGCGATTACTGGGAGGAGAGCTGTGCGCCAGCTTTCAAAGCGATGAAACAACCATACAAAGGGCCTGTGACACTGTTTTCTTTTCTCCGCCTTCGGCTCTGGTGCTTCGCTATGTCCCGTCGCTTTGTGAACTCGCCCTTGCTGGCGCGGCGGGCTGCTACATCCCGCTATCTCCGCCTTCGGCTCCGGTGCTTCGCTATGTCCCGTCGCTTTGTGAACTCGCCCTTGCTGGCGCGGCGGGCTGCTCGAACGCTTCCGCGAGTTGCAGGTTCCGGTGCGCCGCGGCGGCCTCCGTGACCCGAACGGCCTGCACGGAGTGCAGTAATCAGGCCCCGCCCACCCAACCAGCACGGCCCAAACCCGCTCCCGGCGCGGCCACGAACAACAGCACAGACCGAACCCTAACGGGCACGCCAAAGCTCGGAGACCCGAAACAACACTCAGCGCCGCCAGGTACATTCTTGTTGGCGTTCCCCGGCCACGCAGGCCGCGGGTCTCAGGCTCCGGGCTAGCGCCCTCCGCCCTACCGCGCTCGGGCCACCCAAGTTCGCTTCCAGTGCGCTGCGGCGCCCTCCCCAGCCACGCAGGCCGCCCGGCTGGAAGCTGGTCAGTGCTGTAGGTTCGGCTGGTGGCAACTATTCGCGAACTTCCCGATGCCGTCGAGCCAAAGCGGATCGGCGACGAACTCACCAACCTCACCGAGTTTCTAGACTTCTACCGAGCAGTGCTTGTTCGAAAGGCTTGGGGACTTTCCGCCGAGCAATTGGCAACCCGCCTCGGGCCTTCAAGCCTTACGATTGGGGGTCTACTCAAACACATGGCATTGGTGGAAGATACTTGGTTCGAACATCGCTTCGCCGGTCGCCAAGAGCCCGAGCCTTGGGCGTCGGCACCATGGGATAGCGACCAAGATTGGGAGCTGAATACGGCTTGCGACGACTCCCTCGACCACCTTCTAGAGTTGTTCGCTACCGCCTGTGAAAGAAGCCGAGTGGTGGTGTCCGGTGCCGAGTCTCTCGACACTACCGTCGCTATAACCAACGAGCAGGGCGACCCGATAAACCTGCGTTGGATCCTGGTTCACATGATCGAGGAGTACGCGCGCCACGTCGGCCACGCCGATCTGCTGCGCGAAGCAATCGATGGTCAGACCGGCGACTGAGAAGCGCCCTTACAAGACTTCTCGGGTGTAGCGCACGACCGCTTCGATCTCTTCCTCGCTAAGAACCGAAGCGAACGATGGCATATTGGCCCGACCGTCGCGCACCACCGCGATCTCATCGGCAATGTCGGGGTACCTTTCGACCGCGAGGCCATCGTTTAGAACCGACCCCGTGCCGCCCCCGCCACTAGGGCCGTGACACGTAGCACAGCGGGCGCCCCACACGTCGCGCCCCACCTCGAGTGCCGGATCGGCATTGGCAGGAACCTCGGGCACCGAGGCACAAGCCGACCCAAACAGGCCAACTCCAAGCACCAAGACAAACGACCGGAAGGCCTTAGGGGGAAGTCTCATGACCGACACGATCACAGCTGGCCGACGCTTAAGCCCAGCTGGGTATGCCGACAGGTCAAAATCGGCTCTAGGCAGTTACGATCGACAGTGATGGGATTCGACCCGAGCCGGCCAAGAAAACAGCGCCCAACCGACTACCTATACGTGGCTGCGGCCACCGTGGTTGCCCTGCTGCTGCTCGCCTGGGTCATGCTCGGCTGATGCGCGACCCCGAAAGCCTCGGAGAGGTGGAGACTCGTTTCGTCCAGCCCTACCAGGCCAACAAGTCCTACATCTGCCCCGGTTGCAACCGCGACATTCCACCCGGGACGGGTCACATGGTGGCCGTTCCGGTCGACGCTCCAGATCTGCGCCGTCATTGGCACCGAGGTTGCTGGAACAACCGCAAAACCCGCCGCTAGCGCCAGCCTATTCAGGTTGGGACGCGCGCCATTCGGCGGTTAGGCCCGCACCGTCGCCCATATCATCAACCCACGGCAGGCGCGGTCGAGCGTCGCCGCGCACTTCGTCGAACCAAAACCTTTCCCGGTCCGGGTCCTCAGTCCATTTCATCTTGGCGGACCAATCGGAGATATCGATACGGATGATCGTCGTCTCGTCGATTTCGTCTTGGGAGGCGGGCTCGTAGTCAACGCCGATGGTTAGGTGAGGTGCGGCGCCGAGCGTTGTTTCGGGTCTCCCCAAACCGCCGCAGCACCCAGGGACCTAACGGCGCTGAGCGTTGTTTCGGGTCTCCGAGCTTGCACATGCCCGCTAGGGCGCAGACTCCCGTGTTGTACGTCGCCGCGCCGTAGACGGACTCGGGCGGGTGCCCGGTTTGTGGGCGGGGCCTGATTACTGCACTCCGTGCAGGCCGTTCGGGGCCACGGAGGCCGCCGCAGCGCACCGGCAGCAACATTGGGCATCGAAAGCGCTGTAAGGCGCAGGGCGCCAGCCCGGCGGCCTGCGTGACCGGGCAACGCCAGCCA
>CBERPN010000046.1:0-17991 GCA_965524675.1 uncultured bacterium | reverse complement strand
GCCCAAACCGCGGCAACCCTGCCAACAATGTCCGAAGTTGCCGATGAAAGCGTTTCCGCAGCTGAGAGGTGCTCGGTAGCGGCGGCGCGGTCGATCTTGCCGTTGCGCGTCCTACTCAGATCCGAAACCAAGATTAGCTCGGTCGGAACCAAGACCCTAGGAAGACGACTCTTGCACAATTCGATTAGCACTCCCGATAGATCGGCACGGGTCGAAGACGATTCGACGATCGCGACCAGTCGGGCGTTCTCGCCAAGCACGACAATCGCAGAGCTAACCGCCGGGTGACTCGAAAGCAATGACTCCAACTCCTCGGGCTCGAACCGAACACCACCAACGCTCAGTTGATTGTCGACCCGACCCAAGAACTCGAGCGCTCCTGCGGGACCACGCCGAACCCGGTCGCCGGTCCGGTACATCGGCTGGCCAGACGGTTCGGTAACGAACTTGAGTGCCGTCGCGGCCGGATCATCGAGGTACCCGGTAGTCAACCCGAGCCCGCCGATCAACAATTCGCCAGCTACCCCCAACGGAAGCGGGCGATCTGCGGAATCGGCCACACGGGCTACGCTTCCGGGCACGGGCATTCCTATCGGAACGTTCTCGGTGTCGGCGTCGACGGGAGAGCACTCGTAGCTGGTTGCCCAAATCGTCGTTTCGGTGGGACCGTACTCGTTCACTAGCTGACATTGCGGCAACATCGTGAAGTGGCGACCGATAAGGCTGGGAGGGGCAGCCTCTCCAGCGACGATTGCTACCCGCAGTGACGACAACCTGTCGGGGGCTCGCCGTAACAGAGCGTCGTAAAGCGTGGGAACCGCCAGCAGATGGCTTACCTCATGCTGAGAGACAAGCCTAGCGACTTGGTCGAAGTCGTGAACTTCCTCGTCGGCTGGGATGACGATCTCGCCACCTGCCACCAACGTCCAGAAAATTCCGACGAGCGAACTGTCGAAGCCGTAGTTCGACAATAACAAGAAACGCTCGGGCTGGTCGTCGTATACGTCGAAACGCCCAAGCGTGCTGACAGCGAGGTTGTGATGGCTCACCTCAACCCCACGTGGTGTGCCGGTGGAACCGGAGGTAAAGATGACGTAGGCCAGATCGTCGAGTCGCGGACGCCATGCCTGCAGAGCTGGCGTCGGATTATCGACCTCCACCGGCACTGCGACCTCGGTTACTCCCTGCAGTGAACCGCGAGTCGAGTCAACCACAACCGCCAAATTCACCGCGACCTGGGCAGCCGAACGTTCGCTGCGATCGCGCGGATGGTCGGGATCGAGCGGCACATAGACAGCGCCCGCCCGAAGTACTCCCAAGATCGCGACGATCATCTCGACCGAACGCGGCACGATCAGTGCGACGCGGTCGCCTTGTCGTACACCCTCCGACCTGAGTCGATGTGCCAGCTCGTCGGCACGCTCGCCGAGCTCGCGATAGGAGATCGTGATTGCACCACAGCTAACCGCCTTGGCGAGTGGCTGAGTGTCGCCATGGTCGACGATGAGTTCGCAGAGCGGCAGCACCGGCGCGGTGACCGGCTGACCGATCATGTCCAACTCGCTGGCCTGACCATCGCTGAAGTTGAGAGCATTCACCGGCTGGTCTGGGTTGGCGAGAAGCTTGCTGAGAGCAATGTCGAAACAGTCGAGAAATAGCTTGGCTGAAGTCTCATCCAATTCAGAACCATCGAACTCGAGCGCTACCTCCCAGCCAGCGCCCCAGCGCCGCACAAACAGCGTGATCGGAGCGACGGCTGTGCCGTTGGAATGCACCCGACTTTCGATTCGGACGCCATCGAGCTGCGGCTCATGAACCTCATCGAAGACGAACATCGTGTGCGCGAGGTCGGTCACGATCTTGCGGTCTCGTAGGCGCTGCACGATCTGGGCGAAGGGCACGTGGCGACGGGCTAAACCTGCGGCGGAGAGGGTCTCGACAGCGTCTACCAAGCAACGAAATGTGGACGACCCAACCGGCAGACGAAAGGGAAGCACCGCGAGGAAGTAGCCGACAAGTGGCTCAGTGTCTGGATGATCGCGAGTGGATGCCACCACCCCAACGGTCGGCTCTGCGACATCGCCTAGATGCTGTAGCAACACTCCGTAAGCGGCTAGGAACAGTGGAAATGGTCGGGTGCCAAGAGCCCCTACTTCCGCGTCATTTACCGTCAGCTGGCGCCGCACGTACCCGTTTAAGGTCCCCGCGGAGGGGCGCGCGAAACTGAGTTCGGCGACCTCTGGTTCAGCGCCGAGCTGCTCGATCCAGTGCTGTAGGTCATCGTCGGTCACTCGAGATCGCTGCCACACTGCGTGGTCGGCGTAGCAGACGGCTCGCTCGGGCAACTCCTCACCTCGATACGCCACGTTGAGGTCGGCCCAAAAGGCTGCCAGCGAACCAGCATCGCATGAGATGTGGTGCATGGTTAGCACTACACCGTGGCGGTCACCGGCGAGCTGGCCCACCAAGGCGTGCACCAGCGGGCCATGCTCGATATCGACACGTCGCTTGGCGCGGCGTTCTGCTGTAGCGGCGAACGCAGCCTCGTCCAGCTGAACCTGCTCGACCTTGAGAGCTTCTTCAACCGTGAGCACTCGACGATCCGAACCGAAGCCGGTGTGCAGCGGCTCGTGAGCCATCACAACGATTCGCAACGCCTCGATGAATCGATCTGCATCGAATGGCCCCTCGATCCAATAGGAGTAGCTCACGGTGTAGACCGGCTCGTCGGAGCGACGGTGGTACTCGAACAGCAGTGCTTGTTGTCCCGCCGAGAGCGGCGGCGCATCGGCGTCGTGCCTAGGGATGTCGGGAGGCTTCTCAGGGCGGCGTGCTGGCTTAGTGCCACCTAGGCGCGCAGCCAGCAGACGCTGCTGTTCAGCGCTTAGTTCAGTCATCTACACGACTCAGCTCGGCCGCGGTGCCGCCATCGTCCAGCGCAACTATCGATTCCAGAACCAGTCGTTCGACCACTATGGCCAGAGCGCGAATCGTTCGCTTCTGAAACGCAACCACCTCCGGAATAGCCAGCTCATAGCTGTTGCTGACCCAGACGATCATCTCGAGAGCCCGCAGTGAGTTGCCTCCGAGTTCGAAGAAGTCGTTGTCGATGCCTATGGCCTCGAGGCCCAACACTTCAGCCCAGATCGCAGCGATCGTTTCTTCAACCGGAGTGGAAGCTGGAATGGTCTGGCCGCTGAGACGGTTGAGTTTCGTGGGTGCGGGCAAGCGGCCGGTAGCTACCTTCCCGTTTGGCGATAGCGCAATCTCATCGACAGCGACGAAAGCGCCGGGTAGCGCGTGCGCTGGCACCAGAGTCGCCACATGCTGACGGAGATCGTCTATATCGACCGGCGCCGTGCCTGGTGCCTGCACGAACCAGGCGGTGAGCTCGGCCGCGGGTCGCGGAACGTATCCGATCTCATCCAAAATCGCCTCGACCGCCTCATCGTCGACCGGGTCATCGAGTTCTTCCAACGCCTCGGCGCGGGTCTTGTGGCCCAGCTTTACGTCCCAGCTGTATGGCACCGCATAGTTGTGAAACCCCTGCTCCATACGGTGAACCGATATTCCCGCCGCGTTTATCAAACAGTTGGTTGAACGACCTGTATCAGCTGGCCTAATCCAGGGGGCATAATCGTCCAAGAATCGCAGCATCTCGGAGAGTTCAACGTCGAAGTAACGGTAGAAGTCGAGGAAGCGGATCTGGTCGAAAACCTCGTCGGTCTCAAACAACGACACATCGAGCAACTTAGACACAGCGTCCTCGGTTCGGTGATACACCTTGCGAGCTTCGAGAACCGCCCTGTCGATGGCATCGGGGTCAAACCGTTCGGCACTGAACTGGCCCGGGGTCAAGCGAGTCTCGAACAGCTGACCGCGCGAAAGCCCCGTTGTTATCAGCGGGATTCCAAGTTCGTGAGCGATGTTGACCGACAGCGTGTAGATGGTTTTGTAGCAGCCATTGCAGACGTTGGAGAAGCGCTCGAGGCTGTCGCGAAAGATCTCATTCATGGCATCGGTGGTTACGAACTCGTGGTCGATCCCAAGGTCTGCCACGGCGCGACGCACGTTGTCTAACGCCCCGTCGGAGATAAACCCGTTGTCGAGGGTCATTGTGCGCACACGAGCACCCAGATCTACCAAGCGGTAGAGCGCGTAGGTGGAGTCCTTGCCGCCCGACAAGAGATGTAGCACATCGTATTCTCCGGTGGAGCGGGTACGAGCGTCGTCGAGTTCGCGGCGGAGATCGTCGACAGTCCGGAAGTAGCTCGACGCTTGCTCTTTAACCGACTCGTAGTGCCGGCAGGTCTGGCAGACGCCGTCGCCGTCGAATTGTGCTCCGGGGACATTGTTCGGGAGTCCGCAGCTCGGACAACGTGCCGTCGGCGTGCTGGCTTGCTCGGCCGACCAGAGGCGCACCGCACTCTGAGCTATAGCCGGATGGGAGTTGATGGCGGCCTCGACCTCGCCAGGTTCCAGTCGAACCCCTTGAGCCTTTATCTGCTCATCGACACGGCCGAGATACACCATCGTCAACCGCTCCTCGCCGTGATTCAATATCACTTTGTCCCCCGTCCGGTAGAGCAGCCCCTCGGCAATACCTGGCAGCTGCACGAACCGCTCGGCGGTCAGTTCTGGACGGTTCAGATAGCCGCTGGCCATCGACGAACGGGCGATGTAGAGCTCACCGGCCACACCTACGGGGGCGAGCTGCTGAAACTCATCCAATACGAACAGCCGCACGCCAGGCGCAGGTCGACCGATCGGAACCGCCGGGCCGCGGTCGAACTCGTCAGCAAACCGGTAGACCATGCAGCCGACCACAGCTTCGGTAGGGCCGTACTCATTGAAGATCTGAGCAATGGGATAGCGCTTTGCGAGGCGTCGACCAAGATCGGTCGTAAACGCCTCGCCACCCACGATGAGGGTTCGAATATCCAGCCCATCATCGTCGCGGTCGAGCCGCAGCAGAAGCTCGAGGTGGCTGGGGGTCGCCTTTAGGAAATCGACCTGACGCTCGGCCACGATCTCGCCCAGAGCAGGCACTCCACCACTCTCGTGCACTCGCAGCATGCCACCGACGAGCATGGGCAGGAACAGACTTGTGATGGTCAGGTCGAACGATAGCGACGAGAACAACGCAACTGTCGGGCTTGCATCTGCGGTCAGATAAGAGTCACCCGCGAAGTGAAGGTAATCGGCTAAGCCGCGGTGCGTGATCGGAACCCCCTTTGCGAGTCCTGTGGAACCCGAGGTGTAGATCACGTATGCCACGTCACCAAGGTCGGGAAATACCAGCTCGGTCTCTGAAGCTCCGACATCGGGTAACCGGTCGATAACCAGGGCCAGGCCAGCGTCTTCGCGAATGTGTCGCTGCCGTTCCCGTGGATAGCTCGGATCGATTGGTGTGAACGCAGCCCCCGCCCGCAGCACCGCATGGATTGCTATGACGGCGTCGAGCGAGCCGGGCAGACAAATGCCAACGATGTCTTCGCGACCGATTCTGGCCTCGACAAGCGTGGCCGCGACACCGTCGACGCGCTTTAGAAACTCGCCACCAGTTAGAGCCACGGAGCCATCGTCGACAACGATCTCGTCACGACGCAGATTCAATCGAGTGCGCACCTGCTCGACGACCGTTGTTTCTCGCGCGTCGACGTCGATTGTCTCGTTGTAGCGATCTAGCTGCTCGGCTTCGCCGTCAGCCAGGATGGAAAATTCGCCTATTCCAGAATCCAAGTCATCCATTAGGGCCCGCAGAACCGAGCCGAAGTGCATACCGGCGAGAGCTATTTGGTCGGACGAGGCGACACTGTGGTTGATATCGAGGGCAATCTGAAGTTCTCCCTGGCCGTCCCAATCATATGACTGAACCCGCAGACCATGGTTTGGGTCGACGGCTCCCGACGGGATCCACTCGGTACGTGTTTTGATGTCGCCGAACATTCCGAACTGGGCTGTCGACACGTTCAGCACCACGTCGAACGATTGAGCCGGACTGGTCTCGGGCTGAGCGTTGCCCATCACGTCGAACAACGCCCTGAGAGCCCGCTTGTGAACGGCGCGGAACGTGTCGTCCGGCGCCAGCCTCAACTCCATTGGGAATAACTCGATAAGTGGCCCCACCACGGTGAGGCTTTGGCGGTCGCGGTTGTGGATCGGTACACCGAACACCGTTGTTAGTTCGCCGGTTAGGCGGCTTCGGTACACCGCTGTCGCCGCGGCCAGGATTGCGGCTAGTCCTAGGCCGGCGCTCAACGATCGGAGCTCGCCTTCGAGCAATTCGTCCAAACGATCCTGCTCGTCGTCGGACAATCGAATCTGAACTCGAGAGGCGTCGGCGTCGGGCGCCTCTGCAGAGCTGTACAACTGGGGAGCGCGACTTCGACGCTCGACGGCAGCCCAGTGCTCGCTGGCTTTGCGCCAACGCGGATTCGACTGTCGCTGCTGCAGCAAACCAAGGTGACCAGCAAAGGAGGACGGTTCGATCGTCGTTTGGCCGCGATAGGCCGCTGCCACCGCTTGAAATACGATGGCCGAAGATGTGGCGTCAATGACGAGATGATGCACGTTCATCAGCCATATCCATGCCCCGCCCGAATCGATCAGCACCGAATCATAAGAACAGTTGGCGACATCGAGGGGCTTAGAGATACGACTCTCGATCCAGCCGTCGACCTCAGCGGCTGCAATCTCAACCACTTCGGTCGTGGTCGGGGGACTTGGAACAACCTTGACATGGGCGCTGCCAGCGACATCAAGAAACACTGTTCGCAGCGCTTCATGAGCCCTGACGGCCTGGTCGACCGCAGCGACGAAGCGGGCAGGATCGATAGCGCCGTCGAAGCGACTGACCGTGGCCATATTGGCTATCGGCGCGTCTGGAACGAGGCGCTCACCTAACCAGATCAGCTCTTGGGTTCTCGACAATGCTTGGGCTGGTCGCAGGGCGACCGGCTGCTCGTGAACGGTCATCGGGCTAACCGCCTCAAGCGCTTACTGAATCTATGTAAGCGAGCATGAGAGCGACGGTTTGAAAGTTTTCGAGCGTCACATCCAGCGGACTCACCTCGATCGAGAGCTCGTCTTCGATCCATTGGGTTATTCGGATTACCCCTAAAGAATCGACCGCCCCGCTGAGCAACAGATCGCTCTCCAACTCGACGCGCTCGGGGCTGGTCGAGATCTCGGAGTTAACGAAGGCGAGTAGCCGCTCGCTCGTGATGTCGCTCATCTGCACCTTCCTGTCAATTCGGTTCTTGCGGCACGACGGTCGACTTTGCCGCTTGCTGTTCGGGGAAAGTCTTCAGCGAGGCTTAGCTGTGAAGGAACGGCGTACGCTGGAAGTCGATCGGCCAGCTGGCGACGAATATCGGCGACATCAAAGTCTGCACCTGGAGCCAGCACCACGGCCGCGATCAGTTCGTCGCTGCCGGCTTCGCCGCGCCTAACCCCGACAACCGCGTGTTCTACCTTGGGAACGTCTCCGAGCGCCGATTCGATCCACTCGAGTTCGACCCTGTGGCCGCGCACCTTCACCTGATGATCGCGTCGGCCGACGAAGGTGAGAACACCAGATTCGTCTGCGCTAACGATGTCGCCTGTACGGAACCAGGTTTCGACCCGACCGCCAGGCGCTATCACTCGATCGAATGCCGCAGCATCGAGATCGGGGCGATTCCAGTAGCCCTGCATCATGGTCGATGATCGAACCATCAGCTCACCGGCTTCACCGTGTGCGACCCTGCGACCGTCAGGGCCAACAATCGAGAGATCAACGTCGGGGCAGGCTCGTCCGATCGGCACCTGATGCTCTCCCGCTGGCGGTTCGGTTATGTGGTGAAAGGTGACCTGGTTGACCTCGGCCGGGCCATACACGTTGCTGACAGTAGCTGCTGGGAAATGGCTCATGAGATCGGCCAGAGCCGCCGGAGGGAAGACCTCACCACCAAAATTCAGCCACCGCACGCTCGACAAATCGTACTGGTCGAGGCCGCCGCGATACAGGAGCTGAAGATAAACCGACGGAACGGTGTAGGTGACAGTGCAGCGCTCGCGCGACAACAGCTCGGCGCAACTCGCAGGCATCATGAGGTAAGGCTCGGTGAGAATCACCGAACAGGCGCCAGCCGATGGACCAGCAAACATCTCGAAGGTCGACATGTCGAAGTGCAGCGGCGAGAAGTTGGCGAGTTTGTCGTCGCTGTTAAGTCCGTAGATAGCCGCACTCTGCAGGGCATAGCGGAGGCCGCTGCGATGGGTGTGCATAATACCCTTGGGAACGCCGGTCGAACCCGAGGTGTACATCACGTAGGCGAGGTCGTCGCTCAGCACTTCGACCGGCGCTATCGGATTCGACTTTGACACTTGGTCCCAACTGGTAGTCGCAGTGCCGGGAACAGCCTCGCTTAAACCGACGATGTGACGAACAACGTCGGAGGTCTCGCACAGCTCGATAATCGACATGCGGCGCGCATCGTGAGTAACTACAACTTCGATGCCACAGTCGACCGTAATGTGATCGAGCATTTCGATCGGGGCCAAGGCATCGAGCGGAACATAGGCTGCACCTGCCCGAAGAATTCCGTGCACCCCAACCATGGTTTCAAGCGACTTGTGCACATGAATTCCCACGCGGTCGCCGGACTGGACGCCTGCCTCGACCAGGGCCCCCGCGAGTGTCGCAACTCGCTGATCGAGTTCGTTGTAGGTGAGTTCGTCAGCTAAACACCTGACGGCTGGCCTGTCCCCAATTCGCGCCGCGGCCTGCGGCACGAGGTGCGAGAGTAACAATGGTGTATCCCGAGCGCGACCGCCCGCAAAGGTTCTCATTGAACATCCACCATACGTTCACCTAGAGTAGTCATCAAGACACAAAGAGTAGCTTTTAGTGACATGCCCACCCAGAGAATACGTTGACAGTGATTCCTAATCCATCAATTCACCACTTATCAATCCTCGCAGGGGACCAATGACCAAGCCATTGGATGGCCCCTCGGAAGGCCAGAACAAGACCACATCGGCGCTCGACGCCATGATCGACCTCGACCACCCAATCAAGGCTGCCGCAAGTCGTTGGGCAACCGAGCAGCTCGATTCGGGCGACATGATCGATCGCGATCAGAACTGTGAGTTCTGGCCAGACGGATGGCAACGAGCAGCCGACCACGGCGTGCTCGGGCTAATGATCGACCCGGGGTTCGGCGGCTCGGGGCACGGAGTCGTTTCAGCCCTGTTGTTCTTTGAAGGTTTAGGGTACGGATGCAGCGACGCTGGCTTGGTCTTCGCTTTGGCCTGCCAAGTCTGGACGACGCAGCCCATTATCGAACGATTCGCTAGCGACGAACTCAAGCAGCGTTACCTCCCCAAGTTGGTCTCGGGCGAATCGTTAGGTGCATTCACAATCACCGAGACCGATTCGGGTTCGGACAGCTTCGCCATGGCGACTACCTATAAGCCCGTCGACGGCAACGGCTATACGATCTCGGGCGAAAAGGCCTACGTGACGATGGCACCTGAAGCCGACGTCTTCATCGTGTTCGCGACCAAGGACCCAGCGCTGGGGCAGTGGGGCGTAACGGCCTTTCTTGTCGATGCCAAAACGCCTGGGCTAACCGTGAACCCGAACCGACCAAAGATGGGTCTGCGCACGACTCCGTTCGCCGATGTCAGCTTCGACGGCTGCATCGTTCCAGCGTCCCAACGCATCGGCCCCGAAGGCTCGGGGGCAGCGATCTTTTCCTCCGCGATGCAGGCCGAGCGGGCCTTTGTTCTGGCGGGACAGATCGGCGGGATGCAACGACAGCTAGACGACGCCGTGAGTTACGCGCGCGACCGGAAACAATTCGGCCAAGCGATTAGTTCTTTTCAGGCGGTGAGCCACCGACTCGCCGAAATGAAGCTACGCCACGAAATCTCAAGACTGCTGCTTTACAAGGCTGCCGCACTCGCCGAGGCGGGCAAACCTTCGATGGAGGCCGCCGCGCTAGCGAAGATTCAGGCGAGCGAATCCGCAATCGCATCGTCGGTCGACACAATCCTCACCACCGGAGCCCACGGCTACGTCACCGAGAACGAGATCGAACGAAGGTTGCGCGACGTCGCCGGTGGCGTGGTCTACGGGGGCACATCGGACATTCAACGAAACATCGTCGCCCGAATGCTGGGACTCTCGTGAAGGACATTTCCATACCTACCGCCCGGATGCTCGCCGCATCCCTGATCGCCCTCGCCACGTTTCTAACACTGGTGCCTAGCGCTCAGGCACACTCCATCGACCAGAGCTACCTCTATTTCGACATCCTCCCCGACGCCATCGAGGGACGCCTAGAACTGCGCGTGTCTGATATCAACGAGGTTCTCGGGCTGGACATCGTCGAGGCTGGCGATAATTCGGTCACAGGGCTCGAAGCCAACGCCGACACGATTGAGGCCTACATACGCCAACACATGTTTCTTCGCGAAGGTGCCAGCGAATGGCAGTATTCCTTCACCGACGAGATCACGGTTCTCGATACCGACACCGGAACGTTCGGCCAGTTTCACTTCGTCGTCGACGAAGCATTCGACGACATCCCACGGGCCTGGGACGTCGAACTCGATGTCTTCTTCGAACAGCTTCCCGACAATCAAGCATTCGTGCTCATCGCCAGTTACTGGGATGGCGGGGTCTTTAACAACGAAGCCGACTTTCTATCGATCTTCAAAGCTGACGACACCATCCAACCGGTGACGATTGACGAGCCATCGTTTTGGGCCGGACTCAAGTCGACGATCGACCTGGGAATCCTGCACATCCGAATCGGCACCGACCACATCTTGTTCATTCTGGTTCTGGTGCTGCCGTCGGTGTTGGTGTTCTCGTCGAAGGCGAACGGCTGGCAGCCCGGTCAGAGCTTTCGCTCAAGCCTGTGGAAGGTGCTCAAGATCGCCACGATGTTCACCATCGCCCACTCGATCACTCTCAGCTTGGCCGGACTCGGCCTGCTCGGGTTTCCCAGCCGTCCGGTGGAGGCACTCATCGCGTTATCGATCGTGGTCGCCGCACTGCACAATCTGCGACCAATCTTTCACGAGAAAGAATGGCTCATCGCTTTCGGGTTTGGCATCTTCCACGGTCTTGGGTTCGCCGGGCTGCTCGATGGCCTTGGACTCGACAAGGGCCGCAAGATCTGGTCATTGCTCGGCTTCAACATTGGAGTCGAGATTGGCCAGGCCGTCATAATAATGTTGGTGTTTCCGATCCTGTTCATGCTGAGACGCACTCGGATCTATGAACCGTTGATGCGCCTCGCTTCGATTGCGATGGCGATCATCGCCACCAACTGGTTCGTCGAGCGGATCTTCGGATTCGAGTCGGGACTCGGAAGTATCGTCGACAAGCTGCTGAAATTCCCGCGGGTCTTGGCACCCTTGGCCATCGCCGCGCTAGCCGCTGGTGGCTGGTTCCTGTGGGAGCGACATCGCGACGCGCTGCTCGCGATACCCGAACCCACCGACCCCCAAACCTCCGAGTCAGTTCTGGTGTGAGCCATCACAGAAATCTCGATACTCGGCGCGAGCTGATTAGGGACGGCCTGATTAGGGACGTGTCTGACACCATTGGGGTTCATGAGCCGCGTTGTTGAGATCCTGAACGGGGGTTCGCCCGAGCGGCGTAGGTCGATCTGGAGCATGGTGGGCTTGGCGGGCCGAGCCCTGCTTGCAGCGGTCACTTTCGTAACCATCGCCCGGGCACTCGGAACCGAGGGCTACGGGGTTTACATCGGCATCACCGCATATGTGGGTCTGCTGGCGCCGCTGGCCTCGCTCGGTGTAGGCGAGGTTCTGGTCCTGCGGGTCTCGCGAAATACCGAGGAGTTTCGCGAGGCGTGGGGCGCAACCCTCGGCACGACCTTTACCATCGGAGCGGCGCTTTATCTGGCCACGATAGCGCTGGCGCTGGTGGTGCTTCCCGGTCGAGATGTGGCCACCATCGCCCTATTTGGTGGGGTGGAGTTTCTCTCGGTAGGGATTGTTCACAACCACGCGCGGGCGTGTGCTGCGCTAGACCGCTATCCGGCTCTGGCCGCTGTTCATATCGCTGATGCGGGCGCACGGGCGATCGTTGCGTTCGGGTTCTGGGCGAACGGCGGAAGCGATCTTCGCGTTCTTGCGGTGGCGATGCTGGCTTCGATGGTGCTCGTGTCGATCGCCACGGGCTGGTGGCTGCGGTCGGTGGCGGGAAATCCCATCGTTAGGCGCGGCGACCTGGCTCCAGCCGCCAAGGAAGGCTCGCGTTTCGCGCTGGGCGACGCCTCACAGACGATCCAGGCAGGCGTCGACAAGACGATGCTCTTGCGGGCGGGTTTCGATGCCGACGCGGGTCTGTACGGAGCGGGTGCGCGACTCATCACCTATTCGATGCTGCCCGCCAGTTCAATCTTCTCCGCCGCCTATCCAGAGTTCTTCAGAAGGGGCGCCGACGGTATCGAAGCTGCGATCGACTACAGTCGCCAACTACGCAACAAGGTGGTAGCGGTAACCCTCGGTGGAGCCTTGGTCGCGGTGCTGTTCAGCCCATTAGCAGGCTTCGTATTGGGCGATGAGTTCGACGGCGTAGTGCCGGTGGTGATCGCAATGGCGCTGTACCCGCTGTTGCGAGGGTTGCAGGTGCTATCGGCCGACGTGTTGAGCGGCACCGGACGTCAGGGGTACCGCAGCAAAGCACAGCTATCGACCGCCCTGCTAAACATCGGACTCAACATCGCCCTAATCCCGCAGTACTCATGGAAGGGCGCCGCCATAGCTACGTACATCAGCGAACTAGCCTTCCTAGCGCTACTAGTAATCGGCGTAAACAGAGCGGTGTCAGACACGTCCCTATTAAAGCGTCCCTAATCAACTCGCTTCGAGCAGGCCGCCTAGGTGACCGAGCGAGCGGCGCAGCGTTGCAGATGTCGGCACCGTTCCCTCCGGTGTTAGCCGGTCGATGGCGCGCGGCACCAAGATGGCGAGACCTTGCGCAACTTGGCGTGGGGCGATGCTTGAATTGTCGGCAATCCTTACGAGTTCGTCATCACCGACAACAGCTCGAAGCTGGCGAGGAGCTAGCCGCTGGTTGGGACCAACTCGAATCCAAGATTCGACTTGGGGTCCGTAGCCGCTGGCAGCAAACCGCAGCACAAGGCCTCCGAGACCATCAGTACCGATGAGCGACGCGACCGAATCGACTAGCTCGCGCTGATGCGCGGGACCCGACTTCGCAAACAGCCGATGGAGCTGTCCCATAAGTTTCTTCCCCCTGAGTAGGACGGCCGCCCGACTGACCCAGACGTGTCACGGTATCGGCACCGTCACCCAATCCACCCGAGCTTCTTCGCTCAGGTGGTGCGACAGACTCTGCCGGTTAGGCGAAAGACTCTTGGAAGGTAGCCACGCGAGTCTCTCCAGAAAAGTCTTCAAACTGAAATATTAAAAACCCTCACACTCGTACAATTAATTACCGATATTAATAGTGGTGATGGGCGCCTCGCAGAACTCACCACGACGAGAACCATGCGAGAATTAACCAGCTAGAGAGAAAATCGAACTTCCCAGGAGGGAATATGGGGGCAAGTATTCAGACAGACGGCGCACAGAGTTCGCCGGTGAACGATGCGGTTGTGCACGCACTTACGATGGCTATTCGCGATCGTTGGAACGAGCACGGACTGGTCTCAAGCAACGACGACCATCTGATGGCAACACTCGCCTCCGACGTGGTATTCGAGGCTGCTGCCGACCCCTACGCGCCGGTCGACTTCGTTCCCGTTCTAGTCAAGTTCGATCAGTCATAGCTCGACGGACACCTGAGTAACCCATAGCACCGATAGCCTGACGGGCTATGAGTACGCCCAGCGAGCCAAGCTATCCGACGGTCGAAAAGCCAGACTTCCCGGCCATCGAACGTCGAATTCTTGCTCGCTGGGAGAAAGACGACACATTCACTGATTCGATCGAGAAACGGCCAGCGAACAACGAGTTCGTTTTCTACGATGGGCCACCTTTCGCCAACGGGCTTCCCCATCATGGGCATCTGCTCACCGGCTACGTAAAGGATGTAGTTCCGCGTTATCAAACGATGCGGGGCAAGCGGGTCGAACGGCGCTTTGGTTGGGACTGCCACGGGCTTCCAGCCGAGATGGAGACCGAGAAGCAGACTGGGGTATCGGGCCGAGCCGCCATCGTCGAGTACGGCATCGAGAAATTCAACGAGCAATGCCGAACCTCGGTTCTTCGCTACACCTCCGAATGGGAAGAAACGGTTACCCGCCAGGCGCGCTGGGTCGACTTCGAAAACGATTACAAGACTATGGATCTCGACTATATGGAGTCGGTGATCTGGGCTTTCAAGCAGCTCTATGACAAAGGCCTCGTCTACCAAGCCAATCGGGTGATGCCCTACTCATGGGCGGCCGAGACACCGTTGTCGAACTTCGAGATCCGACTTGACGATGCCACCCGGCCGCGACAGGACCCGGCGGTTACCGTCGCCTTCGATCTGACCCCTCTTCCCAGCGATCCCGGGCCCATGAAGATGCTCGCCTGGACCACCACTCCATGGACCTTGCCGTCGAACCTAGGCCTGGTCGTCGGCCCCGAGATCGATTACGCCGTCATGGAACAGGACGGGACATTCTTGGTGCTCGGCCAAGCGACCGTCGCCAACTACGAGAAGCAACTGGCTAACGCAACCCAGCACTCGGTGGTCAAGGGCAGCGAACTATTGGGTCGGACCTACTCACCAATACTCCCCTATTTCGCCGAGCGCGACGACCTCAATGCGTTCCGGGTTATGGGCGGCGACTACGTAGATACCGCTGAAGGCACTGGCATTGTTCACACCGCGCCCGGCTTTGGCGAAGACGACCAACGCATAGCCGAAGAGAACGATATGGGCATGGTGGTGCCGGTCGATGAGCAGGGCAACTTCACGGCCGAGATCACGGACTTCGCGGGACGCAATGTTTTGGAATCGAATCGCGACATTATCAAACTGCTCGGCGACCGGGTGATCCGCGAGGACTCCTACGTACACAACTACCCCCATTGCTGGCGTACCGACGAGCCGATCATCTATCGGGCCATGCCCAGTTGGTATGTGGAAGTAACCGCCATTCGAGACCGGTTGGTCGAACTTAACCAGGACATCAACTGGATTCCGGACAACGTTCGCGACGGCCGCTTCGGCAAATGGCTCGAAGGTGCCCGCGACTGGTCGATAAGCCGCAATCGCTTCTGGGGTTCACCAATACCCGTCTGGACCAGCGACAACCCAGACTTCCCGAGAATCGATGTTTACGGAAGCCTCGACGAACTCGAAGCAGATTTCGGGGTTCGCCCCACCAACCTGCATCGACCATTCATCGACGAGCTGGTACGGCCGAATCCCGACGATCCCTCGGGCGAGTCGATGATGCGCCGCGTGCCCGAGGTGCTGGACTGTTGGTTCGAGTCGGGGTCGATGCCCTTCGCTCAGGCCCACTACCCGTTCGAGAACAAGCAGTGGTTTGAAGATCACTACCCTGCCGACTTCATCGTCGAGTACATCAACCAAACCCGCGACTGGTTCTACACCCTTCACGTCTTAGCAGGAGCACTCTTCGATAAGCCGTCGTTTCAGAATGTGATCTGCCACGGAATTCTCTTGGCCGACGACGGCGCAAAGCTCTCGAAGAAGCTCCGCAACTACACCGAACCCAGCGAGATCTTCGACAAACAAGGTGCCGACGCCCTGCGGTGGTACTTCATGAGCTCGAACATCGCCCGCGGTGGCGACGCTCGGATTTCTGATCGGGGCATCGACGACGTAACCCGTCAGGTCATGCTGCCGATCTGGAACGCGTATTCGTTCTTCACCCTCTACGCGAATATCGACGGCTACCAGGCGCAGATCAGAACCGATTCGTCACAAGTGCTCGACCGGTACATCCTCGCCAAGACCCGCGCCATGGTGGAAGGCGCAACCCAAGCGATGGATAGCTACGACCTGCCGGGGGCAACCCAAGAGCTATTCGGGTTTATCGACGCGCTCAACAACTGGTACATCCGCCGGTCGCGCGACCGGTTCTGGGCACCAGCATCAGCCAGCTCTGAAGCTGACAAACGCGATGCGTACGACACGCTGTACACGGTACTTACCACCTTCTTACGAGCTGCCGCACCATTTCTCCCACTGATCAGCGAGGAGATCTACGGCGGCCTGATGGGCGGAGAAAGCGTGCACCTCGCCGATTGGCCCGACGCCGACGAACTTCCGAGCGACCCAGAACTCGTCGCCTCAATGGATCGGGTACGCGACGTGGTATCGACAACCCTGCGGCTGCGCGAAGATACTGGCCTACGAGTTCGCCTACCGCTTACGTCGTTGGTCGTAGCGGGCGCAGACAGCGAAGCGCTCGCACCCTTTGTCGACATCATCGCCGATGAGGTCAACGTCAAGTCGGTAGAGCTAAGTAGTGATGCTGCCGCTCACGCGACCTTCATACTTCGTCCCGACGGCAAAGCCCTCGGCCCGAAACTCGGTGGCGCGGTGCAAAAGGTGTTCGCCGCTGCCAAATCCGGTGACTGGATCGCGAACGATGACGGTTCGGTTACCGTCGGAGCTCACGTTCTAGCGGTGGGCGATTTCGAACTGGCACTCGAATCGGCCGAGGGAATCAGCGCCGCCGCGCTTCGCAGTAACGATGCGGTGGTAGTGCTCGACACCGAGGTCACCCCCGAACTTGAGGCCGAAGGCATCGCTCGCGACGCGGTGCGCTTCATTCAGTCGGCTCGCCGCGACGCCGAGCTAGTGGTGACAGATCGCATCGAACTGTGGATTGACGGCCCAGCCTCAGTTCTCGACGCGGTCAGGGCGCACGAGCAATTCATCGCCGATCAAGTGCTGGCAACAAGCATCGAATACACAGGCCGTCCTAGCGACGCTTCGGTGCATACCGGACCGGTCGCCGCGGGCGAGATCTCGGTTGGGATAATGGTCGCTGAGTAGTTACGTCGGACAATTCCGATTATTCGGGAACCAGAACCCACTACTCGATCGTCCAATGAGCATGGAACAAACCACTCCCCAGCTCTTCAACAAATCCGCTACACGACTCGCCTCACTCGCGATCGTGCTGGCCCTGATTGCAACCGCCTGCGGATCCGAGAACGTTTCGGTCGGCACTCCGAGCGATCCGGATGATACTCCGGTGACCTCTCCGGTCGACGACCCGAACCCACAGCCAGCGCCAGACACCACCGATGCCGTACCCTTTGCCGACGTGGACGGAACACTTATCGGTTCGGCAAATATGGGTGGCGAGATCGTCGACCCAAAGCGCACCCCGATCGACAGCTTCTCGATCGCCGAGTCCTACCCCGAACAGATCCATGTGGAGTTCACCGGCGCTGCTGAAGGCTGCACCGCGGCCACCGCTCAAGCGTTTGGAACCGATGACCAGGTGACTGTCGTGTTAGAGGTAGGCATCACCACCGACGCATTGGTGAAGACTTGCCCAGCCGGTGAGTTCACTCACATCCTGAGCATCGCGCTGCAAGAGGGCCTCGACGGCCGCGACGTCGTGGTTCTGTCGAAGTAGATCTCAGCTATCGCTGGAAACCAGAGCGAACGCTGCCTCTTGGTCATCTGTAACAAAAGCGGCGGTCGCTACGGGCATATCGACCTTTCCTCGATGAGTTCCGCCCAGTCGTATGGTTGCTTCGACCGATGCATCAACGTCGTCCACTATGAAGATGACAAGCCACAGCGACCTTCGGGGCGCATTCCAATGCTCGAGCGAACCACCAAGCGTCGCGCCATCGCTGTCGGCGAGATCCAATGAGAAGGTCTTTTGGTAGAAGCTTCGAGCCAGTTCTTGATCGTCGGCCAACAGATGGCTGTGACCCCACGCACCTGCGACCCCGGCTATCTCAGCTCCGAGGTGTGACATTGGCTGCCACAGCGAAATTGGCGCACCGACTGGG
>CBERPN010000045.1:0-18104 GCA_965524675.1 uncultured bacterium | reverse complement strand
AGGGGCTCACTTCGACCGCCGAGGCGCTCATCGAGCAGCGCCTCGTAGCGTTCGAGCATTGCGGTGGCCAACTCACCATAGATGGAGTCTTTGTTGTCGAAGTAGTGATGCACAAGCCCGGGAGCAACCTCGGCCCGTTGCGCGATGGTCTTGACCGTCACGTCGTCGAAATTCGATTCGGTCAACAATTCGTACAGTGCCCAGACGATTTGTTCGCGCCGTTCGGCAACCTTTGACGGGCGACCCGCCCCTACCACTTCAACATCGGCAACGGCCGGTTGGGATGGCGCACGACCCAGCGAACAGATACCGCGGCGAGTCCCCGGCGAAAGCCAGATGACGGATATTTTGCGAGCAGCGACCGGTACTGAGCCCGTGTCGTCCCAGGCATGGCGACAGCTCCGAACGAAACGTCGGTCAGATCAGCTCGCCTAAAAGCCTCGACGATCGCCGCGGGCGAGCGGGTCGGCCGGACTCTGTGGTGCTCGGAGATAATGGCGGTTACTAACTCGACATCGCTAGGAGCATGTTCGCCAATATGGTTTGCGGCTCGAACAACCGAGGGTGCCAAATAGTCAAAAGTGCTATTCAGCCAGATTCCAGAATCGTGGAAGAAGGCGCCGACCCCAAGAACGATCGCTTCCCGTTGGGTTAGTTCTACCCAGGTGCCAACTAGTTCGATGACCCGATGCACATGCCCCTGGTAGCCAGCCAACGCCGCCCCGAACTCGACACCATGGACATCGAACAACTCGTCGGCAGTTCGATGAGCAACCTCTTTTCCCGTTCTGGCGGCGCTGGTACACACCAGGTGTGCAGAATCGCCGCAATTTCGGTTAGGAGCCACTTCGGGGAGGTTAACAGATTGTTTGGTCAGCCAACCAATCAATCAGTCGATGGATCGATCAATCCTGACTAGGCCGGTAGGCAATGCATTCGATCTCGACCTCGGCGCCCAGCGCCAGGCCGCAGCGTCCAACGGTGATCCGGGCCGGTGGATCATCTCCGACTATGGCCGAATAGGCCTCGTTCATAGCTGGGAAGGTGTCCATGTCGCTCAAGAACACCGACATCTTCACAACGTCGACGAGTCGAGCATCGCACGCCTCGAGGATCGTCTCGATGTTTTGCATCGTCTGGGTGGTTTCGGGACCTGTCCCTCCTTCGATGAGATCCATCGTGCCCGGGATTGTTCCAAGGGTCCCCGATACGTGGATCCAACCATCGGCGATTGTGGCGTGACAGAACTGTGGCAGCCGCCCCAGCCCTTCTACGACGACGCGTTCGATGGGTGATGACATGGTTTGAATCCTTCTCTGCTGACAATGGACAAACACGGTGCTGGCCCGAATGAGTCGTTCGGCCCGTGAACCGGTTGATTGTGTGACCGACAGGATAGATGGCCCTCTCCGTCAGGACCTGCCCGACCGGTCGGCCAATACGCAATGTCTAAAACAAACCCCGCACCCACCACCACCCCAGTGCTCGAACTGAGCCGACTCCAAGTCATCTCGGTTCTACTGACGATGGCTATCGTTTCATCTCTGCTCACCGTCGGATCACTGATTGGTGATGTCGACGCCGTCGACGCCACCCCGGTGATCGATCCCAGCTGCTCCAATACTGTCCAGGGCAGCGCTTTTCGCGACCTCGATGCCGACGGCATAAAGGACCGCTCTGCGACCGGCTCGCCGGTAAACAACGCTGGCGATATTCGCGACGACCCCGGCGAACCGGGCGTAACGGTCACCGCATATGACACGACCGGCAGCATCGTCGACACCGCAACAACCGCAGCCGATGGCACTTACTCGGTCGCGGTGCCAGACGGGGAACCGGTAAGAATCGAATTCACCTGGACGGGAACATGGCTGCGACCCGGACCAGTTGGTTCTGACTCGGGCACGGCTACTCAGTTCGCCATCGGCGGAACGTGTGACCTCGACCTCGGTGTGGTCGCCCCCGCCCAATACTGTGGCGACAATCCACAACTGGCTACCACCTGCTATGCCGCTGGCGCCCACAACGGAGCCAACAACACAATCGACACCCTCGTGACCAGCGAGTTTGAATGGGGACAGTCCGCCGCCCTCAACAACAGCACCCTCAACAACAGCAACTGGGCCAGCCATTATCAGGTCGATGACACCGCCACTCCCTCCGGTCCCAACACCCTAAGCGCTCAGAGCCAGACCGGTTCGACGTTCGGACTTGCCTGGAACCGTACGAGCAACGATCTATTCGTGGCAGCGACGCTCAAGGTTGGCACCGGCTATGGCCCAGCGGGGCCCGGCGCGATCTATCGCGTTCCAGTCGATCCAGCCACCGGAGCAGCCACCGGTTCTCCAACTACATTCAAATCTTTCGCTGCAAGCGCGGCTTGCGCCGACACCCATACCGACGATCTCGATACCTCGGTGCTCGATTCAGCCGAGTCGCCAGCCGATGACGCCCTGTTCGACTCGGTAGGCAAATGCTCGATCGGTGGCCTAGCCATGGCGCATGACGACAGCGCAGTGTTCGCTATGACCCTGGCCGATCGCAAGCTCGTGAGACTCTCGCCAGCGAGCGGTGCAACTCTTAGCTCCTACGACGCGGCTGCGGCACCAGCGCCTTCGTGTCCCAACCCGGCGATCGACCTGCGCCCCTACGCGGTCGCCCAACACGACGGCTCGATCTACATCGGTTCGGTGTGTTCGGCCGAGTCGACCGGAGTCGATTCCGACCTTCGGGCCTACGTGCACCGACTCGACGAGGCGTCGGCGACCTTCAGCCTGGTGTTCGATTACCCGTTGGCGAGCGAGCGAAGCGATTGGCGAGCATGGGAGTCGACACTTCCCAACCTCGTTTCCGCAATCTATGGCTCGTCCGCTTGGTATACCTCGGGTGCAGACACTTTCGGTTCGTTCAGCTTCGCGCAACCGATTCTTTCGGACTTGGCATTCGATGGTCAACAGATGGTGCTCGGCTTTAAGAACCGCACATCAGACCAGTTCACCTACCCTAGCGAGTTTCCGCTTCTGACCGCTAACGCCGCCAAGAGTGCCGGAGTAAACGTGTTTCACATCGTCGGCGACGGCGATGTGGGCTGCGCTTCTCGCAATGCCGACGGAAGCTACACGCTGTCCTCCGCCACTGGTTGTGGTGGCCGAACCGCCGCAAACTGGGCCGGAAGCGCCGCCGACAGTAACGAGTTCTTCGCCGACGGCGGTGGCCCTGGAGTATCGAGTGGTCACGATGAAGCCCACTCGGGCGGTCTCGCCCTCGTTGCTGGCTTGCCTCTGGTTCATACCATGACCGACCCGACCGAGTTTCTCGGCCAGAACGCACCGCGACTGTTCAACAATGGCGGTTTCGCCTACGTGAGTAACGCCGACGGGTCACCTGTTCGCGGCTATGTGCACTACTTGACACCCGCGTTGAGCCTCACCACTTTCGGCAAGGCGAACGGGCTCGGCGACGTCGAACCGTTGTGCAATAACGCCCCGGTAGAGTTGGGCAATCGCATTTGGTTGGACAGCGACGGCGACGGAATCCAAGATCCGGGTGAGCCACCCATAGCTGGCGTAACCGTCAACCTCTATGACGGCTCGGCAACCCTGGTCAGCTCGGCGACAACGGACGCGAACGGTAACTATTCTTTCGTGGCTGACGACGCCCCCAATGTCTCGACCACACCCTCGCAAGGTGCCGTCAGCGGTGGACTCAGCCTTAGCGAGACCTACACCATCCGTCTCGACAATGCAGCGGACCATACCGGACCCGGGCCCCTCGCCATTCTCGACCTCACCGTCGCCGACCAGGGAACCGACACCAGCGACTCGGACGCGACTCTCTCCGACACACTCTCGACCGGATCCAGCTACCCGGAAATTACGGTCACGCCACTAGGAGCGGCGGGCAACAACGACCATCACGAGGACTTCGGCCTCACCGCTGGCGTTCTCGACCTAGCGCTCGCAAAGACGATCGTGTCGTCGGCACCCTTCGGCGAAGGCGATGAGGTCGAATTCGAGATCACCGTCACCAACCAAGGCCAGGTACCGGTCGACTCGATCGAAATCACCGACTACATACCCGCAGGTTTTACGTTCTTCACTGCTGACAACAACGATTTTTCACTAGTTACTGGCTCGGGAATAAACGGCCCAGCCGCTGTCACGGCCGACCTGGCCGCGCTCGCTGTCGGCGAGAGCAATACTTTACAGATATTGCTCACGATCTCGGTTGACACGGCTGGAAGCAGCCTGGTGAACGTCGCCGAGATATCGAGTTACGACGATGACAACAACAATGCGACAACACCTCGACCCGACCACGACTCGATCGCAGATTCAGATCCTGCGAACGACCGTGGCGGCCTGGTCGACAGCGCGGCCGATGACCATGTTGACGGTGACGGTACGGGGTCGGTGGGCGACGGCGTCGCCGCTTCCGACGAAGACGACTCCGATCCAGCCAAAGTCTCGGTTACCACCGGTGCCAGCATTGGCGACGTCGTCTGGTTCGACAGCAATGGCAACGGTCTTCAAGATGTCGCCGAGCCAGGGGTTCAAGGCGTTGCAGTCAGCCTCATAAGCGCTGGCGGCGCCACCATCGCTGCCACCACCACCGACGCGCTCGGCAACTACCTGTTCGCAGACCTTGCACCAGGCGATTATCGCCTGCAGTTCACTTTGCCAGCCGGGCACGAATGGACCAGTCGCAACACCGGAACAAACGACGAACTCGATAGCGACGTCAAACCCTCGACTGGCAAGACCCCCTTCACGACCCTGGATCCCGACGAACACGACCCGTCCTGGGACGCCGGGATTTGGCTGCCGTCGAGTCTTGGGGATCGCGTCTGGTTAGACACCGATCGCGATGGGATTCAGGACGCTGGAGAATCTGGGCTTGCCGGGGTTAAGACCACCCTGCTCGACGGTTCTGGCAACGCAGTAGCCACGACAACCACCGATACCGACGGCGACTATTCCTTTACCAAACTCGCTCCAGGAACTTACGTTGTTCAGTTCGAGCAACCGACCGGCATGGTGTTTACCACAACCGCAGCGGGCGCCAACAACGAGCAGGACAGCAATGCTGACCATACGTCGGGACAAACCCCTTCGATCGTCCTGCCTGCCGGAACCGATGACTTCTCGTGGGACGCTGGCGTCCACGCCCCCCAGTACGACCTGACGCTAGTCAAGACGCTCGCTTCGTCCAATGCGAAGACCAAGACGGCGACTTGGCGCTTGACAGCTGAGAACCTCGGTCCAGATCCGGCGACTGGTCCGGTCGTCGTCAGCGACGTGTTACCAACGACGCTCAAGTTTGTTAGGGCCACAAGCAACGGAGCTACCTGTTCGGCAAACGGCCAGACAGTCACCTGCTCATACGGAGACCTCGACGTGGGTGAGAGTTTTGATATCTCGATCGAGACCACTTATTCAATCAACGTCGGCGAAAAGGTTTCTAACAGCGCTTCGGTAGTAGGGCCCCTCGGGACCTCACTCGAACCTCAAACCTTGAACAATGCAGACTCCGCAAGCCTCACCGCCGTCGTACCGCCGCCAGCGCTTGCGATAACCGGCTCTAGGAGTGGCTACTTAGTTTTGCTCGGACTCGTGTTGCTGACCACTGGCGTCGTTCTAGTGATGTCTGGACGCCGGCGCACAGAGCACTAATCTGAGTGCCATGAATTATTGGGACGACCTCAACCCCGAATTGGCCGAGATCTTTAGCTTCGGTAGCGAACTCGCCAGCGAATTTGACCGGTCGTATTGGATCGAACACGTCGACCGCCGAGAGTTTCCCAACGAGGTTTGGACGGCGCTCGGCGAACGCGGGTATCTAGGAATGCTTGTGCCCGAAAGCGCTGGCGGGCTCGGCAGAGGTCTAATCGAGTTGTCGCTCTTAACAGAGGGAATGGCCACCCACGGCTTTGCAATGCTGACGCTAATAACCGGCCCGGGCCTGGCCCTTCCGGTCATTGCCTCGTCGGCAAGCCCGGCCCTGCGAGCCGCGCTAATGCCGAAGCTGTTGTCGGGTGAAGCCGTAGTCGCTTTCGCTATAACCGAGCCCGAAGCCGGGTCGAACATCATGAACGTGGCTTGTTCGGCCGAACCGCAAGGCGACACCGTTTCCCTCAACGGAGTGAAGGTTTTTACTTCGGTCGCCGATGTCGCCGACCACATCATGGTGGTTGCGCGAACCGTCGACGCCGACCACGATCGCCTCGGGTTCAGCGTGGTGCTGGTGCCAGCGGACGCCGAAGGACTCACCATGGAAACCGCAAATACGCGGGTCCCAGCAGCCGAGGCGCAGTGCAATCTCAGGCTCGACAATGTGGTCGTTCCCTCCGACCACGTCGTGGGTTCGCTCTCGGCAGGGCTTAGAGCCTTAGCGCCCGCATTGGCAGGCGAGCGGGTATTGGCAGGGTCTCTTGCAGTAGGGATTGGGCAACGGGCGATCGACCTAGCTTCGGCTCACGCCCGCGAACGGGTGCTCTATAACCAACCCATTGGTGCCCTTCAAGGCGTACAACATCCACTCGCCGCTGCTGTCACAGCTCTAGCCGGTGCCCGTCATCTGGTTCGAAGCGCTGCACGAGCCGTTGACAGCGGCGCAGCAAATGCCTTGGCTCTAGCCGAAATGGCGAACTACGGCGGAACCAAGGCTGGCTTTGATGCGGCGGACGCGGCACTTCAGACACTCGGCGGGCTGGGCTACACAACCGATGGGGAGCTGCACGCCCTGTTCGGACTATCACGGTTACTCAGGTCGGCTCCGGTGAATGCGCAATCGAGTCTGAGCGCAATCGGCGAGCAGATTCTCGGCCTACCCCGCTCGTACTAGTCATCGAAGCACGGGGGGTTAGTCAGTTAACCGCTCTAAGGCCGCTTGCAAGACATCGATCGGGCGGTCGAAGCAGATTCGAACGTGCGGCGTGTCTGCATTGTCGGCCCGGCAAGCCGAACCAGGCAACACGGCAACACCTCTACGCGCAGCTTCATTAGCGAAGACGCCGCCGTCGACGGCTAGCCCAACCCACATAGCCAGCCCACCGTGCACGGGTGCGGGATCCCAATCGCCCGATGCTGCCGTGAGTGCTTCGTTCATCCACTCGGCACGGTTGCGAAGGCTGCCGCAACGGCGAACGAGCCGGTCGTCAATTCCCTCGAGCGATCGGAGGGCGAAAAGCTGCGATGCGACCGAGGGGCCAAGGTCGAATTGTTGCCAGCGCCGCCTGACAATGCTGGTCACGGTGTTCGAATCGCTGATGATCCAGCCGGTCCTGAGTCCTGTCCAGAGCGTTTTCGATAACGAACCGATTCTGATTGCCTGCTCGCCCAACCTGGTCGACAGAGGCCTTCCGGATGGTGCGAACTCGAGGTCGGCATAGGTCTCGTCGAGCACAACCTGGGCATCAGACGAGGCGAGAACCTGAGCCAAGTCATCGCAACGCTGAGGAGAAGAGATCGTCCCGCTGGGTGAATGGACCGGCGACACCAAAATGATGAGCGACGGTTTGTGCTGGCCGAGGAGTTTTTCGAGCACGCTGGGCACCACGCCATCGCTGTCACGAGAAATACCCACCGGTCGACAGCCGTTAGCGCGGATCATGTCGACCAGCCCCCCATATGTGGTCTCTTCGACCAAGACCGATGACCCGCGACCAGCCAGTGCTGCAACCACTAGCGCCAACGCCTGATGAGCACCCGACGTGATGATCACGTTCTCGCCGGTCGTGTCGGGTACAAACCTGGCAGCTCGGCGAGCGATTGCTTCGCGCAAAGACCACAATCCCATTGGACTCAGACCGTTTGCGGGCTCGGCTAGTAACAAATCGGTCGTCTCGACTCTCATCGCCGGAAGAAAGCTGGCGTCGGGGGCGGTAGCGGACGCCAGGTCGATCAATCCCGCTGCTTGAATCATTTCGACGAAGGGTATCGGCGGCCCTAAGACTGGCCCAGCGCCCTCAACCCAAGTTCCGCTGCCCTGACGAGACGTTACCAAGGCACTGCTCCTGAGGTCGTCGATCACCCCCGACACGGTGGGGCGGCTGACGTTGAGCGCCCTGGCAAGGATTCGTTCTGCGGGGAACCGGTATCCCTGCGGGAGCCGTCCTGCCCCGATCGCTTGGCGAATTGCCAACGTAAGGCGGGCTCGAACGGGTCCATCGTCGTCGCTTAACCACGGAGAGATTGCATCAAGAAAGAAGGCAGTGTTCATAGGCTCGTCCCCATCAAACAAATGGCCAATTGGCTATTTGTTTGATTAGCCAAAAACCTTACGTTGGGATGATGGACATTGCCGCACTGGTCACCCTGGCGTTTGTGGCCTCGATTACACCGGGCCCAAACAACTTGATGCTGCTGGGTTCGGGGATGAACCATGGCATCCGCCGAACTCTGCCTCACCTAGCTGGCGTCAGTCTGGGGTTCTCGTTCTTGATTTTTGTAGTCGCCGTTGGCCTAGGCGCAGCCTTCGAACGCTATGAGAATGTCGAACTCGTCCTCAAGCTATTGGGCGGCGCATATCTGGGATACCTCGCATGGAAGATCTTCAACACCCGCTCGGTAGCGCGCAACGAAAGCACTTCGGTTCCAATGAGCTTCGCACAGGCCGCGCTATTTCAGTGGGTAAACCCGAAAGCTTGGGTGATGGCGACGACCGCCAGTAGCACCCTGCTCGTCACCACGTCCTCGGCCGTCAGCGAGGCAACGCAACTAACTGCCGGGTTCTGGATCATCAACTTGCCGTGCATCTCGACTTGGATGCTCTCGGGCGCCTTCGCGTCGCGCTGGGTTGCCGACGAGCAACGAATTCGTCTTATCAATCGAACCCTTGGCGTCCTGCTGGCCGGAACCGTCGTGCTATTGATCGCCTAACCTGACAAGGGGCAATGCATCGGGCAGAGTTGTGCAATGCAGCCAATCGATCCCGACTACCCAAGTGCCCGCGCCAGATTTCAGACATCCTGTGAACTGTTGGATGCAACCGTTACCCCATGGGCTCATCCGCTGCCCGGGCGATTCGGCGAACCGTTAGGCATCGACGTAGTCGAACTCGGCAACCCCGAAGCCAAGCAAGTGTTGATGATCTGTTCGGCGACTCATGGGGTAGAGGGCTATGCGGGAAGTGCACTGCAATCGGCATGGCTGGCCAGCAATCCGAGCATCGACCCGGCGATCCGAGTGGTTCTGGTTCACGGGGTCAATCCGCACGGCTTCTCGTTCGACCGTCGGGTAAACGAAGACAACGTCGACCTCAACCGCAACTTCATCGACTGGGCCGAGCCTGCGCCCGCAAACAATGAGTACGACGCCATCGCCGAATTGTTGGTGCCTTCGCTGTGGACCGAGGAAGCGCAGCGCACCTCAACCGAAGCGCTGCTAAATCTGATAGTCGAACACGGCCTTGAGGCGATGCAGGCCACCCTATCGAGCGGTCAATATCAGCATCCGAATGGGATCTTCTACGGTGGCGATGGGCCGACGTGGTCGCATCGCGCCCTGCACGAAATCATCGACCGCTACCTGGGTACCGCACAGCAAGCGGTCATCGTCGATCTACACACCGGGTTAGGCCCGTGGTCCCATGGAGAACTCATCTCGCCTTGGCCAGAGTCGAGCCCGGAGTTCAAAAGAGCACAACAGCTCTGGGGAGAAGTGGGCTCGGTTGTCGACGGAACCTCGGTATCGAGTGCGGTAAGTGGCGACTGGTTCACCCAGGCGCATCACTGGCTGGGTAACACGGAGGTAACCGCGGTCGCCCTCGAATTCGGGACGGTCGACTCTACTCAGGTACTTCAGGCCTTGCGCGCCGATGCGTGGCGGTCGAGCGTGACCGAGGTCGATGATGATCTCAGCGAACAGATTCGGCTCGACTTGCGGTCGGCTTTCCTCGACGACAGCGCCGAGTGGGCAGAAGCGCTCTGGCGACGGTTCCTCGTCGTGACGAATTCAGCGCTCGGAGCTATGAGTTAGAGCTAGTGGTACGCAGCCAGTCGATCGTTTGAGCGACAGCATCGGCCATCTCGGTTGGTCGCCAACCGAGATGCTCACGTGCGTGGGTGGCATCGGGGATGACATGTTGCTCCAAGAAGTGAAGCTGCCCTTCGGGAATTAGAGGTGCCTTGTTGGTTCGCTTCGCCACCAGTTCGCCGGCTCGGGACACGCCGTGGGCAAACCACGTCGGCAGCACCTTTGGGATCTTGGCGGCAGGTGAGGCGTCGTGCACCAACTCGGCCATTTCCAAAAGCGTGCAATACGGGCCCGACAGAATCGCCCGGGTACCCACGGGGCCTTGACCGATTCTGATTATCCCGTCGGCACAGTCGGCGTTGAACACCGTTGGCAGTCCACCCGGCAGCAGCATTGGGATGTCACCGTTGAGGAGATCGTTGAGCAATTGGTTGACGCCAGGAGTTACTGACGGCGCTGGCCCATAGACGCCGGCCGGACATGCGAAGCGGGCCGGTAATCCGTGTTCGATTCGTTCGACAACCGCCTTGTCCGAGGCCTGCTTCGACCGTTCGTAGGCGGTGTGTTTCGGGTTGGGGTCGATCGTCTCGCCGAACGGGCGGCCTGGCGTCCAGACGAAAACGTCGATGGTCGAGACATGAACGAAACACTCGACATCTGCTTCAATCGCAGCGTCGGCGATGTTGATGGTTCCGCCTAGGTTGACCCGATCGAACACGTCGGGCTCGCTGGTCCATTGCTCGGGAAGACCAGCGGCGTGAATAACCGTGCCCACTCCTGCGACCGCAGGTTTAAGGCTTTCCGGGTCGGTGATGTCGCCTTCGACAAACTCGACTTCTTCGGGCAGGAGTCCGCTGGCTCGCTCACTCGACCGGACGAGGGAACGTACTTCGTAACCATCGGCGAGCAGCCGGGTAATTACCGAACCACCCACGTTTCCGGTCGCTCCAGTAACGAGTACGAGACCTGGCAGACGCGTAATCTCGGTCATAGTTCACTGCTCCTTCTTGTCACGCTTCCCGCATTACCGGGTTGCCGTCGTCGACAATGAACTTGGCCGACAGCTCGACGGGCGACGCGGGGTCCCAAACGTCGGTCACCGTTCGAAACTCCACAGTCAGCGCAGCTGATGAGGCCGAACAAAACAGATAGCCGTTGTCGCCTGCGAAGTGATGAACGTGCGGGTTTGCCGGACGCACCTCGGCGGCGAACGGGGCCGAGGAAATCCCCGTAGCCAAGAACTCGGGGGCGAATACGTCGCGGCCGATCGCTGGCCCGACATCGAGTGCGAAGCTGGCGTGGTAATCACCGCTGAGCACAACCGGGTTAGAAACCGCTGCTAGGGCGTCGGCCACTCGGTCGCGCTCGGCGGTGTAGCCGTCCCACGATTCGAGATAGTACGACGGCTCGTCGTCACCCTCCGAGCGGGCATCGAGCCCAGCGAACATCACCGGGCTAACCAATGCATTCCACTTGGCTGACGAAGCGCCGAGCCCGTCGAGCAGCCACTGCTCCTGCTCGGCTCCCAACAAAGATCGCTCCGGATCATCGCGTTCGCCACAATCGATTCCTAGGTCGAGTCGCGAACTATCACGACACGGTGGCTCATCGGCGAACTGGCGAGTATCGATCATGAACAATTCGATGAGGTCGCCAACCCTTAGCGAGCGGTGAATTGCCAAGACCCCATCGCTTGGCGGATCTAGCCGCACCGGCTGGTGCTCCCACCATGCCTGATACGCGGCAGCCCGGCGAGGAGCAAAGTCGCCACCAGCAGAATCGAAGCCGCCAGGGCCGCCCGACCAGTAGTTGTCGGTGATCTCATGATCGTCCCACATGAGCATCCACGGCGTAGCCCGATGCGCTGCTTGCAGGCTTGGATCAGATTTCACCTGCGCATAACGAAGCCGGAACCCGTCCAGGTCGGCCGGAGACGGGTTTAGCCACTTTCGCTTTCCTTCTCCGGCTGGCGAGAAGTCTATTGGTGCAAGCTCATAGATGTAATCGCCGGTAAAGAGAACAGCATCGACGTCGCCTCGTTGGGCGACGTCGCGCCACGCTGCGTACTCTCCGAACTGGTGGTCCTGACAGGTGGCTACAACAAATGAGAAGTCGTCGGTACCGCTTGCGGGCACGGTGCGGGTTTGGCCTACATCGCTTACGTAGTCGCCGACTCGGAATCGATAGGCGTAGGCGGTGCCGGCTGCGAGCCCGAGAGCATCGACGTGAACCGTGTGGGCGTCACGAGCTATGGCGATCGCCTCACCCGACGCTACGATTTCGGAGAAACTGTCGTCGGCAGCCAGCTCCCATGCCACCGCAATGTCATCGCTTGGCATCGCTCCATCGGCAACGGTTGGGTCGGGGGCGAGCCGGGTCCACAGGATCACGCGATCGGTGAGCGGATCGCCCGAAGCCACGCCAAGAGTGAATGGCTCACCGCCGAGGTCGATCGCAGCGGTGGTGGTTGTCGAAACCGGCTCGGCAGTGATTGCAGGTGCAGCAGCGAGCTCGGAGGTCGCCGGTGACGGCGACGATGTAGTGGTCTCGACAGCGCTACCCGGGTCGGGAGCGCCATCGTTCGACGACGAGCCGCACGCCGCGGCCACCAGTCCCGCACCGCCGGCCAAAAACACACGTCGCGACAATGGCTTCACCACATCGACCTCCCGGTTGGTCACACTACACAGAGCGATCCAACCGACAATACCCAGCACGGCATAAGGCTCGGTTGAGCACTACAGTCACGGGCCGTGCGACCCGCTCAACAGATCCTTGCCGCGGGTAAAACCCGGTGGGCAAGGTGCCCCCAACCCATTAACCATTCGGTGGCCCGATGAGCAGCCTCGGCCAGGTAATTGGTAGCTGGCGCGGATCGACTGCGCCAGCATTTTCGGCCGACGAGATCAGCGCCGTCATCCAACAACCGCGCCAAACGGTCTTCGTCGTCGCCGACGAGCAAAACAGCCGGTTGGGTGTCGCTGTCGGCGGTACTATGGCAGAGACTGGTGCGCCAGAGTCTTGGCCGGTAACAGCGGTACTGCCGCCCCTTTACCCCGAATGGTTGGGCGACCGCAGTTTCACCGAGGTCCACGGCACACGGTTTGCTTATGTCACAGGTGCGATGGCAAACGGGATTGCCACCACCCGAATCGTGATCGAGATGGCCAAAAGCGGCTGCCTTGGCTTTTTCGGAGCGGCCGGACTCAGCTACGCCCGTATCGAGGCCGCGATCGACGAGATGGTCGCCGCGCTAGGCCATGAGGGTACGCCATGGGGTGCAAACCTAATCCACTCCCCCAACGAGCCAGAACTTGAAGCAGCGGTAGCGCAGCTATATGTCGACCGCGGCGTTCGCAAGGTGTCGGCAGCCGCCTACATGGCTCTTACCCCGGCGATTGTTCACTATGCCTATAGCGGAATATACCTCGACCAGTTCGGCGTGGTTCAGCGTCCCAACATGGTCTTCGCCAAGATCTCTCGGCCAGAGGTCGCCGGACACTTCATGAACCCAGCTCCGCCAGAGCTGCTCGCCACCTTGGTAGCCGACCAAAAACTAACTGCGGAGGAGGCTCGTTTGGCGGCGACGCTGCCTGTGGCGGAAGATTTCACGATCGAGAGCGACAGTGGGGGCCACACCGACAATCGGCCGCTGGCTCCACTGTTTTCCACAATCCAAGTCCTACGCGATCAGATAACCGCCGCTCATGGTTACTCTCGACCGATTCGTCTTGGCGCGGCGGGCGGAATCGGCACCCCTCAAGCGGTCGCTTCCGCTTTTGCATTGGGTGCCTCTTACGTCCTCACCGGCACCGTCAACGAAGCTTGCGTTGAATCGGGCCTAGCAGCCGACGGCAAGGCGATGCTGGCAAACGCCGACATTGCCGACGTGACGATGGCCCCAGCCGCCGACATGTTCGAACTCGGCGTCGAGTTGCAAGTACTCAAGCGCGGCACAATGTTTGCCCCTCGTGCCCAAAAACTTTGGGAGCTATATCGCAGCTATCCCTCCCTCGAAGCCATCCCCGAAAACGAAATCGACGAACTCGAGAAGAAGATTCTCGGGATGACCGTCGCCGACTGTTGGGCGACGACAAGAGACTTCTGGCTCGACCGAGATCCCGCACAGGTCAGCAAGGCCGAAGCTGACCCCCGACACAAAATGGCACTGACGTTCCGCAGCTACCTCGGTTTGTCGAGCCGTTGGTCGATCGAAGGGAACGAACAGCGCCGACTCGATTACCAGATTTGGTGCGGACCAGCGATGGGCGCATTCAATGCCTGGACCGCCGGGTCGTTCCTATCCGAACCGGCAAACCGTACCGTCGCTCAGGTCGCACGTAACCTAATGGAGGGGGCGACCGTCATAACGAGGGCTCATCAACTACGAACTTATGGTGTCGCAGTTCCGCCGGTTGGCTTTGCCTATCAGCCCCGCCCGCTCGCCTGAGACACCAAATTTTCGTGAGGACACCCCAAATGAGTACCGAACAACGCCCGCCGCGCTCACCAATCGCCGTCGTCGGCGTGTCCGCGTTGTTCCCCGGATCGATCGATTCGACCGGATTCTGGAACGACATCCTCGCTGGCACCGATCGACTGGTCGATATCCCTCCGAGTCACTGGCTAATCGACGATCACTACGACCCCGACCAGACCGCACCCGACAAAACCTATGGCCGACGGGGCGCCTTCCTCGATGCGATCGACCTCGACGCAATGGGTTTCGGGGTTCCACCCAACGTCATCGAATCGACCGACACCGCTCAACTCTTAGCGCTGATCATTGCTCAGCGAGTCCTCGACGATGCCACCCGCGGGCAATTTATCGAAATCGACCGTTCGCGAACTTCAGTAATTCTGGGGGTCACCTCGGGCCAAGAACTGATGGGGGCGATGGCGAGCCGCATGAGCCGCCCGCTATGGCTGCAGGGCATGCGTCGTGCCGGAATCGCCGAGGATGTGGCGATTGCCGCCTGCGATCAAATTTCTGACCTTCACCCCGAATGGACCGAAAGCACCTTTCCCGGCCTGCTGGGCAACGTGGTAGCCGGGCGCATCGCCAACCGCCTCGACCTCGGCGGCACCAACTGTGTAACCGATGCCGCCTGCGCTTCGTCGTTCTCGGCGATCTCGATGGGCGTGAACGAGCTGTACCTGGGCGACAGCGATGTGGTGATAGCTGGCGGTGTCGACACCATGAACGACATCTTCATGTACATGTGTTTCTCGAAGACGCCAGCGCTGTCGGCGACCGAAGACATCCGCCCATTCTCCGACCAAGCCGACGGCACGATGCTTGGCGAGGGCATAGGCATGGTCGCCCTAATGCGCTTGGAAGATGCCGAACGCAACGGCAACAACATCTACTGCGTCATCAACGGGGTCGGAGCTAGCTCCGACGGTCGATCCAAGAGCGTCTACGCGCCCGTATCGAGCGGCCAGGCACGCGCGCTCGCCAACGCCTACGACAAGACGGGCTACGGCCCCGAATCGGTCGAGTTGGTCGAGGCACACGGCACCGGCACCGTCGCTGGCGACGCGGCCGAGTTCGGTGGGCTTCGGCTCGCGTTCGAAGACGCCGACCACGATGATTCGCAGTGGTGTGCGCTCGGTTCGGTCAAGAGCCAGATCGGTCACACCAAGGCAGCGGCGGGAGCGGCCGGGTTGTTCAAAGTAATCATGGCGCTGCATCACAAGGTATTGCCCCAAACCGCCAAGATCGACCAACCAAACCCGGCACTCGATCTTGAGAACTCACCGTTCTACCTCAACACCAAGACTCGTCCATGGGTCCGAGGCTCGGACCACGAACGCCGCGGATCGGTCAGTTCGTTCGGCTTTGGCGGATCCAACTTTCACGTCACCCTCTCGGAGTATCTAGGCGACGGGGTACCCGCCCCACGCCTACGCACCGCCGACGCAGAACTTGTCGTGCTGACAGGAACCGACGCCGACGACATCATCCAACAAGCCAACAATGCCAACGACGATGCCTGCGAACCCGGCTACCTGCAGTGGCTGGCGCAATCGACGCAGCGCTCATACCGGGCCGAGGCCGCAGCGCGACTCGCGTTGATCGCCACCGACGAAGCTGATCTGAAGGCGAAGCTCAGCGATGCCGTCGAACGAATTGCCAAAGACGGCACCGCCGACTTCTCGACCCCATCGGGGATTCACTACGGCACCGGCGCCTCGAGCGGCGACGTTGCTTTCGTGTTCCCGGGCCAAGGAAGCCAGTACCCATTCATGGGAGCGGAACTGGCGATGTCCTACGACGAGGCGATGGAACCGTGGGAGGTCGCGGCCGACTTCGAATGGGGCGACTCAGCCCTGCACGAGGTGGTATTCCCAATCGCTTCGTTTGCCGACAACGCCGACGACGCCCAGCAAGCGCTTCTGACCGCCACGCAATGGGCTCAACCCGCCATAGGCGTGGCGAGCCTTGCGATGCTGCGAATCCTTCGCTCGATCGGAGTTGAGCCCGCGGCCGTCGCCGGACACAGCTTCGGTGAAATAACCGCACTTCACGCCGCCGGGGTCCTCTCCGAAGCAGACATGATCAATGTGGCCCGCCAACGCGGCGAACTCATGGCCGAGGCCGCCCAAACACCAGGCTCGATGACCGCCGTATCTCGCTCGGTTGTCGAAGTCCAGGCGTTGGTCGACGCGTCGGGGATCGATGTTGTTGTCGCCAACCACAACAGCCATACCCAGGTGGTGCTCTCGGGCGAAACCACTGCGATCGAGCAGATGGAGGCAGCCCTGAAAGACCAGGGCATAACTGCTAAACGCCTGCCGGTTGCCACGGCCTTTCACTCGCCGGTAGTCAGCGGAGCCAGCGACGCCTTCAGCAACTTCCTCGAAACAGTCGAATTTTCAGAACCGGGCGTCGCTGTCCACGCCAACGAGACAGCCGCTCGATATCCCAGCGATACCGCAGCGATGCGAGCCCAACTCGGACGACAGCTAGCAAACCCGGTGCGCTTCGTCGAGATGATCGAAGCAATGTACGACGAAGGTGCACGCACATTTGTCGAGGTGGGCCCATCATCGGTTCTGACAGGGCTCATCGGCAAGATCCTCGATGGTCGCGACCATACAGCGATCACGCTCGACAAGAAGAAGAAATCAGGTCTAGCTGCGTTTCTGAGCGGCATCGGCCGACTAGCGGCGACCGGTGTAGCGATGGAGCTAGGTGCACTATGGACTGAGTACGCCGAGTTTGAGAACCCGCACGACATCGAGAAACCCAAACTGGCGATCCCAATCGATGGCGCCAATCATGGCGCCCCCTACCCACCACAAGATCTTTCAGAGCTAGTGGGACCAAACACAGTGAGCACAAACCAAACCACAGATTCTTCGGCGTTCCCCGGCCACGCAATATCTCCGGCGTTCCCCGGCCACGCAATATCTCCGGCGTTCCCCGGCCACGCAGGCCGCGAGGCTCAGGCTCCGGGCTTGCGCCCTCCGCCTTACAGCGATCCTGACTCGCCCACTGGTTCGCCGGCTGTCGGTGGTACCGCGGAACCTGTGCCCCAGGCGTTGCCCGGCCACGCAGACCGCGAGGCTCAGGCTCCGGGCTTGCGCCCTCCGCCCTACAGCTCTCCTGACGCCTCTGCTGGTTCTCCTGCTGCCGGTGGGACCGTGCCAATTGGGGTGCTGTCTGCGTTCCAGATGGCGCAACAGCAGACAGCCGAAGCCCACACCGCTTACCTCAACTCTATGGCGAACGCCCACAGCTCATTTCTCGATGCGGCCCAACAGAGCCTCGCTGTCCTTGGTCAACTCGCGGGCGGAGAAGCTATGTCTCCGGCGTTCCCCGGCCACGCACAAGTTCTGGCGCCCAGCGCCAGAACTTGGTTAGAGAGCGAAGCGAACGACGGCCGCGAGGCTCAGGGCTTGCGCGACGACCCAGCGTTCCCCGGCCACGCAGGCCGCGAGGCTCAGGCTCCGGGCTTGCGCCCTCCGCCCTACAGCTCTCCTGACACCTCCACTAGTTCCCCCTCCGCGGCTGGTGCGGCGGAACCCCTTCTGGCCGCTCCCACTCCCCCCGCCGGCTCCACCGGCGCTGGTCGCACTGTCGAAGAACTCACCGTCTTACTCCTCGACGTTGTCGCCGACAAA
>CBERPN010000044.1:0-18189 GCA_965524675.1 uncultured bacterium | reverse complement strand
ACCCGCCTTCAGGATTTCACAACCGGTTCTTGGACAGTGTTTCGCAATCCCGCGGCGAAGATTGTGGCGATCAATACGGCGCGCTTCGACGCCACCAAGCACTTGGCGTTGCCGGTGGTCGGCGACGCCCGCGAAGCGCTGGCCGATATTGCTTCGCGCGTTGGCGACTACCGAGCACCCAGTGATTGGTCCGACCTTTGCATTAGCGAAACCGCTCAGTATCACGCCTATCTCGACAAGATCGCGGCACCGAATGATGGCGATGCTGAAGCGCTTCTGACCTACGCGCAGGTGGTGGGTGTGATCGACAGAGCTAAGAAGCCCGAGACCTACGTTCTTACCGCCGCGGGTGGCTTTCCTGGAGAGCTTGTGAACGGTTGGCGCGCCGAGGAGGTGCACTCGTTCGATACCGAATATGGCTACTCATGTATGGGCTATGAAATTGCTGGCGGTTGGGGCGCGAAAATGGCAATGCCCGACAAAGAGGTGGTGGTGTTTGTTGGCGACGGCTCGTACATGATGATGAACTCCGACCTCTACAGCTCGGTACTTTCAGGTCACAAGCTCATTGTGATCGTCTGCGATAACGGCGGATTCGCAGTTATCAACCGTCTTCAGATCAACCAGGGCGGCGTTCCGTTCAATAACCTCATCGCAGACAGCAACATCGTTTCTGAAGTGCGCGTCGACTTCGCGGCTCACGCGGCCGCAATGGGCTGTAACTCCGAAACCGTTTCCACCGTTGCCCAGTTGCGCGATGCCTTCGAGCGAGCTCGTCAGTCGGACCGCACCTATGTAATCGCAATGCAGACCGACCCATATGAGTGGACCGAGGGCGGCTCGTTCTGGGAGGTAGCGGTGCCGGAGGTTTCCGGTCGAGTCGAGGTGCAAACCGCCTTAGAAGATCTGCTTGCAGGCAAAGCCGAGCAGCGACAAGGTTGGTAATGGGCGACGATTCTCGACACGCAGCGCACTCTTCGTTCGCTGACAAAGTGGTAGTTATCAATGGCGGCACCCAAGGCTTGGGCGAGGCGTCGGCCCGGCTAATGACCAGGCGGGGCGCCGCGGGCGTGGTGATCACTGGTCGGAGTGTCGAGCGAGGCGAGGCGCTGGCCAGCGAACTAACCAGACTCGGTACCGAGGCGCTATTTCTTGCGGTTGAACTCGAAGATGCTGACTCGGTTGCTGAGGTGATTCCGATGGTCGACGAACGCTTTGGTCGGGCTGACGTACTCGTCAACGCTGGGGCACTCACCGACCGCGGCACCATTTCGAGCACCACGGTCGATGCCTGGGACCGATTTCAAGCAGTGAATGTTCGAGCCCCGTTTCAACTGACCCAAGGTGCCGTCGCGCTGATGAGACGCGAAGCGATCGCCGGATCGATAGTCAACATCGGCAGTGTCGTGAGCTACGGCGGAGTGCCGTCGCTGTTGCCCTACGCGGTATCGAAAGCTGCGCTCACGGCCTTCACCAAGAACGTGGCCTACTCGGTGATGCGCGACCGGATTCGGGTCAACATCATCAACCTTGGCTGGATGAACACCGCGTCGGAGGACATCGTGCAACGCAAGTGGGAAGGAGCGGGCGACGACTGGCTCGAGCTCGCCTCGCAGCAGATGCCGTTCGGGCGAATTATCGAGACCGACGAAGCCGCCCGCGCCATCTGCTACCTCGCCTCGGACGAATCGGGTCTAATGACCGGCGCCACCCTCGACTTCGATCAGTCGGTGGTAGGTGCTGGTGTCCCAACCGTTCCGCCGGAAGGGGAGTTTGGATGATTGGCCGAGCAACGAACACTAAGGAGGAAGTTGACAATGCAGGATTCTATGAGAGTGGTAGTGCTGGGCACGGGGCGAATCGGCAAGATGCACGCCGAGTTGGTTTCGCGCCAGGTCGATGGCGCCGAGCTAGTCGGCGTGTACGACGTGATGTCGGCCGCCGCCGATTCGGTGGCGGCTGATCTTGGAGTTGAAGCTTTCGATTCGCTCGAAGCGGCCTTGGCGGCCAATGCCGATGCTGTCGCGGTCTGTACCAGCACCGACACCCATGTCGATGTCATGGTCGAGGCCGCCCGAGCCGGTCGAGCCATCATGTGTGAGAAGCCGATCTCACTGAGCATCGCCGAAGTCGATCGTGGCCTCGCCGCGGTCGCGCAAGCAGGTGTCCTTCTTCAGATTGGTTTCAACCGACGCTTCGATGCCAGCCACCAGGCGGTGGCCCACGCGGTTGCCGATGGCAAGGTCGGCGAGCCACATCTGGTTCGGATTACAAGCCGCGACCCCAGTCCTCCGCCTATCGAATACATAGCGGTGTCGGGCGGCCTGTTTAACGATATGACCATTCACGATTTCGATATGGCTCGCTATGTCACCGGCAGTGAAGTGGTCGAGGTTTACGCCAAGGGGACTGTTCTGGTCGACCCGGCTATCGGCGAAGCGGGCGACATCGATACCGCAGTGATTCTGCTGACCCACGAGAACGGAGCGATGACCACCATCGATAACAGCCGTCAAGCCGTCTACGGATACGACCAGCGGGTCGAGGTGTTCGGGTCGCTAGGAATGGTCGCTTCGGACAACCCGCTAGAGACAACAACCGTCTTTCGCGATCGGTTCGGAGCCGCATCGGCGACCCTGCCCTACTTCTTTCTCGATCGCTACACCGCCAGCTATATCAGCGAATGGGATGGCTTTGTCGCGGCGCTGCGCGATGGTTCGCCGTCACTGGTGTCGGGTGCCGATGGCAGAGCTCCGTTGGTTATCGGCATGGCCGCCGCCATCTCGCATAGCGAAGGCCGTCCGGTGCGGATCGACGAAATCGATCCGCTGACCTCTTAAGCCCCCCGCGACTAGGTGAGCGAAGCGGATCCGCTCGCAGTGCTCCGTGGGCCTAACGGCCCCGTCGCCGCAGGCGCCAAGAGTGGAAAGCAACAGCCTCCGGTCAAAGAACTCTCACCTATCCGCTGACCTCGTTAGTTTAAAGATCGGCGGCTAGTAGGGCTGCTCCGAGTGCTCCCGACTTGCTGCCGAGCTCTGCCAATACCACCGGTACTGCGGGTCGATAGTCCGCTCCGATGGTCGTTTTGGCGACCTGGCGTTCGATTCGAGAGCGGAGCGGTTCGCCCAGCTCAACGAGTCCTCCGCCAATCACGACTTTGGCGGGATCGAGCACGTAGATCAGGTTGGTAATACCGAGCGCTACCTCGACGGCGAACTCGTCGAGCAACTCAAGAGCATCGGACTCGCCCTTTTCGACGGCGAGATCTATGTCTTCGCCACGCAGCTTGTCTATCGAGGTGAGGTTGTTGGCCACCGAATCCAGCTTGCCTTCATGAGCGCGTCGGCGCGCTAAGGCTCCGAGCCCGTTGCCGGAGGCGTACATCTCCCAAGGACCGCGAACGTCGGTGATGTGTTTGGGGCCATGACGGTCGACCACGATGTGGCCGGATTCGCCTGCGAATCCGTTGGCGCCACGGTAGAGCCGACCATCGAGAACAAACCCGGTGCCTATTCCTGTCCCCAGCGCCACATATAAGAGGTCGGCGACTCCTCGCCCGGCTCCCAACTGTGACTCAGCCCAGGTTGCGGCTGTGGCGTCGTTGTCGACCACCAAGGGTTTGTTGAGGCATTCGCCAAGTTGGTCACGAAGCTGAAAGTCGACGATCTCGGGGATATTTGGTGAATACTGAACCGACCCTTCGCGCGAGATGGCGCCCGCGATGCCAACACCAACCGCGGCGATTTCTTCGCCTAGTCCTTCTTCGAACTCGGCTACCAGGCTGCACATCTGGCTAACTGTCTCTTCGCCGCTGTGAGGTCGAGCAACCTTTATCGTGGCGACAATCTTGCGGTCGGGCGAGACGGCGACACCAAGGGTTTTGGTGCCCCCGACATCGAATCCCGCAACGTATTTGGTCACTTGCCCACCTACTCGCCGGTCTCGCCGATGTTATTGATATCGATTATCAGGTTGCCGTCGACAACCCTATTGGGAATCATCTCTAGCCCAAGTGCAGTCTCTGGGTAGGTATCACCTGGATCGCAAGTGTTGAAGAACACAAGATCGTCGCGATTCCACTCGACCGGGCATTCGGGATTGTCGGGCACGCGGGCCCAGAAGGTAATCCAGCCGTCGTCGCTGGTGAAGCCGAGGTGATGAACCCAAACGACCCGGTTCGAGCCGACCAAGTCGGAGAACGGAACCGGTCCGTCGTCCCTGATCGACTCTGCAAGTCGCGCCGCGTTGATGTTGCGAAAATCCTTATCGCCAAGGTCGACTTCGATACTGCCGCTCTTGTCCGACGCGAATAGCACGGCGAGCACGATAAGGGCAGCCACGCCGACCGCCAGCAGGCCAGCGAGGATAGCCCCTCGGGGGTTGATGGTCGGACCTTTGGCTACGGGCATAGTTGGTTCGTAGAAGTTCTGACGGGCGACGATCCATGGTGAGACGTCACCGTGTGCCCGCTCGCTTCCTACTGGGTCTAGTATCGCCGAGGTACTTAGGAGAGTCGCAGTCGGACTGTCGGCGGAAGCTCCGCGGTTACTTCATCATCCAATCTGGCCAGCGCGGTCAATCGAGGAGACAACGTGGACCTGTTTGAATACCAGGGCAAGCAGTTCTTTGCCCAATACGGCATGCCAGTTTCGCCGGGCGAAGCGGTTCAGACCGTCGACGACGCCGTCGCGGCCGCCGAGCGTCTCGGCACACCGGTGATGGTAAAGGCTCAGGTTCACACCGGTGGGCGAGGCAAGGCGGGCGGCGTGAAGTTTGCGGCCACCATCGACGACGTGCGCGAGCATGCCGGCAACATCCTGGGTCTAGACATCAAGGGTCATATCGTCGAGAACCTGCTCATCGAAAAGGCCAGCGACATCGCCGAGGAGTATTACGCAAGCTTCACGCTCGACCGGGCTGCCAAGAAACACCTCGGCATGCTCAGCGCCGAAGGCGGCGTCGAGATCGAGACTGTCGCCGAGGAGAACCCCGACGCCATTTCCAAGATTTGGGTCGACCCGGTCGATGGCCTCACCGAAGAGGTAGCCCGCGACTGGGTGGCTCGTGCCAACCTCAACCCCGCCGCTGACGAAGGTGCGGTTGACATCTTGATGAAGCTCTACACCGCCTACACCGAAGGCGACGCCGATCTTTGTGAGATCAACCCACTCATTCTTACTCCCGACGGCAAAGTGCACGTTCTCGATGCCAAGGTAACGCTCGACGCTAACGCCGACTTTCGCCACGATCTCGACGAGTACGACGCCACTCAAAAGCGCGACGAACGCGAAGCGGCAGCGCATGCCAAGGGCCTCCAGTATGTGGGCCTCGAGGGCAGCGTTGGCGTTATCGCCAACGGCGCAGGACTGGCGATGAGTACCGTCGACGTGATCAACCAGGTGGGCGGCAAGCCTGCCAACTTCCTCGATATTGGTGGAGGTGCAAACGCCGACGTGATGGCTGGTGCACTTGAGGTGATCAACAACGATCCCAACGTGAAGTCGATCTTCATCAATATCTTTGGTGGAATCACCCGAGGCGAAGAGGTCGCTAACGGAATTGTCGAGGCGATGGGCCGGGTAAAGATCGACTCGCCCATAGTCATCCGTCTCGACGGCACAAATGCCACCGAGGGTCGAGCGATCCTCGAACCGAAGCTGAACGACATGTTGCGCATGGAATCAACCATGCTCGACGCCGCCCGCGTAGCCGCTGAGCTAGCGAAGTAGAAGGAGACACCGCCATGGCAATATTTCTTGATGAGAACAGCAAAGTCGTTTACCAAGGGCTAACCGGTTCGCAGGGCCGTTACTACGGTTTGTTGAACCGCGAGTACGGCACCAACGTCGTCGCTGGCACCAACCCCAAGAAGGCCGGAACCGATGTCGATGGCATCCCGGTTTTTGCGAACGTTGGCGAGGCCGTGGAAGCGACCGGTGCCAACGTGAGTTGCATCTTTATCCCTGCTGCCGGGGTTAAGGGAGCGGTGATGGAGGCCGCCGAGGGTGGCGTCGACCTGATCGTGGCCATAACCGAGGGTGTGCCCGCTCATGACGAGGCTTGGTTCTTCAACAAACTTCAGCGCGACTATCCCGACGTACGCCTATTGGGGCCGAACTGTCCCGGAATCATCAGCCCCGGTAAGGCCAACGTGGGGATCACGGCGGGTCATATCGCCAAGGCCGGTGGGCCGGTGGGCATCGTGAGCCGCTCGGGAACGCTCACCTATCAGGCACTGTATGAACTCCAGCAGAAGGACATTGGCGTAACCACCTGTGTAGGTATCGGCGGAGATCCGGTGCCGGGAACCAGCTTCATCGACTGCTTGGCCGCCTTCGAAGAAGACCCGGAGACCAAGGCCATCATGATGATCGGCGAAATCGGCGGATCGGCCGAAGAAGAGGCCGCAGCGTTTATCAAGGATCACGTAACCAAGCCGGTATCTAGCTACGTAGCTGGTGTCACAGCACCTCCTGGCAAGAAGATGGGCCACGCCGGAGCCATCGTTTCGGGAGGCAAAGGAACCGCTGCTGCCAAGATGGAGGCCCTGCGAGAAGCCGGAGTAAAGGTCGGCCTCAACCCAACCGAAGCCGGCGAACTAATGGCCGAAATAGTCGCTGGGTTCTGAATTTCCCGCAGGCGCAATCGCCGTTCGCTTCGCTCACTAACCACATGAAGCGCTGGAGCGCCTCATGTGCGTGGGCGGGCCCTCGATGCGCGCTGCTGAGGCTGGCGCCTGACCCGTCGCTCATCCCTCATCCCTCGCTCCTCGGTCTTGGCTTGTAGTGGCGCCGTGCTTTCTCGACGCTTTTGCTTCTCGGGTGATATGTGGCTGCTGGGGCGAACGTATTCCGCCCGAGTTCGAGGTTTTGGTGCGTTAACTCGCTTTCGCATTTCTTGCGCGAGGATTCTGCATACTTGTTTGGTGTTTCTATCGATGCGGCTTTCGTTGTTGGTTCTGTTTGGGTTGTTCGCTGTCGCTTGTTCGCCTGTTCGGCCCACTCTGTCCGATGAGGTGACACCCTTCCCGTCGAGCACCACGACGCCTGTACCCGCTGTCACCACCCCCGGTACCTTGCCGGGCCGCCCGATCGAATCGACAATTGTCCCGGCGACCATCCCAGCGGTCGACGACATACCAGCGTTGATCGACGACGGAGTCGCTCGGGCAGTTCGAACACCGAGCGGCGTGATTGTTGCGGTGCTAGAGGACCGTGGCGAGAGCTATCTCGTGACCACCCCGTGCGCGGGCGAGGCCGTGGTGTCTGGCATCGCTGCCTCCGGTGCCCATGTCGTTCTCGACGCTGGCCACGGAGGTGTCGAAACCGGAGCTCTCGGCCCGCAGGGAACGGTCGAGGCGCACCTCAACTTGGCAATTGCCCAACAGGTTCAAGAACTGCTCGAAGGAGCCGGATATACGGTGGTCCAGACTCGGACCGACGACTACCGAATCTCGATTGCTGCCCGGACCGCGATCGTTCTGGCGCTCGAACCTTCGGTGTTCGTGTCGATCCACCACAACGCCGATCCCGACGGCCCGCTCGAGGGTCCCGGCTCCGAGACCTATTTCCAGATCGATGACCCAGACTCGAAACGGCTCGCTGGGCTGCTGTATGAAGAAGCCGTCGCAGGGTTCTCTAGCTTCGATGTCAGTTGGGTTGGCGATACCGATGCAGGAGCAAAGTTCCGACGCAACGATCGTGGCGGCAACTATTACGGAATCCTGCGCCGGTCCGAGGGCGTCCCCGCGGCACTCACAGAGTTGGCGTTTCTGTCCAATGCGCCCGAGGAAGAACTGCTGCTGACCCCAGTGTTTCAACAGGCTGAAGCGTTGGCGATCGCCAACGGAATAGTCCGCTACCTCACCACCGACGACCCAGGATCGGGTTTTACCGAGCCGTACCCGCGAACCGTGCCAGCGGGTCCAGGTGGCGGAGTCGACAACTGCGAAGATCCCGACTTCGGCTAGCGAAATTACTGTTGCAATCACGCCATACCGGTGTTTCGGTCAGTAATTTCGTGGGTCCACCCACTAGGTTCTGGCCGTGCGACTCGCAGTTCTGGCATCCGGTAGCGGCACCATTCTCGAAGCGATGTTGGCCGACGGCTTAGCCATCGAACTCGTGGTTGTCGATCGCGCCTGTCGAGCAACCGATATCGCTGCAAGTGCCGGTGTGGCTGTGCGAGCGATCGATCGCGACAACTTTGGTCCGAGCTTCGATCGCGACAGATTCACCGAAAAGGTGGTAGCAGCGTTACTAGAAGCCGATGTCGAGTTGGTCGTAATGGCCGGCTACGGCACGATCCTCGGCCAGTCGTTGTACGACCACTTTGGCGAGCGTGTCGTCAACACTCACCCTGCACTTTTACCATCGTTCAAAGGCTGGCACGCGGTGAGAGCCGCTCTCGACGCTGGCGTGAAGGTAACCGGATGTACAGTGCATGTCGCCACCGTCGAGGTCGACGATGGGCCGATCCTTGCTCAAGAGGCTGTTCCGGTGCAGGTCGGCGATACCGAAGAGACCTTGCACGAGCGCATAAAAGTGGTCGAACGGAGCCTGTACCTTCAGACTGTCCGTGAAATTATTGAGAGGGGATCGGTCCTATGACCGACGTAAAGCGAGCACTGCTATCGGTGTTCGACAAAACCGGAATCGTCGAGTTGGCACGGGGGTTGCACGACCTCGGTTGGCAGTTGATCTCCAGTGGGGGCACGGCAGGGCGGATCGCCGACGCTGGTATGCCGGTGATCGATGTGGCCGACTACACAGGGTCTCCCATCATGTTGGGCCACCGGGTGGTGACACTGCACCCTCGTATCCACGGAGGCATTCTCGCCGATCGCGACGACCCCGAACACCGAGCCGACCTGTTGGCGAACAACATCGACACGATCGACTTGGTGGTGGGCAACCTCTACCCATTCGGCGCTGAGCCGAGCATCGAGAACATCGACATCGGTGGGCCCACCATGGTGCGAGCGGCGGCCAAGAATCACGAGTACGTGGGTGTTGTGGTCGACCCGGGCGACTATCAGTGGCTGCTCGACGAACTCCGCGAGCACGGTGAGCTGACAGCTTCGACTCGTCGGCGCCTTGCCCGGGCAGCGTTTGCTCACACGGCGAGCTACGACGCTGCGATCGTCTCTTGGTTCGACGAGGCCGACGTCGATGAAGTCGATCCCTTGCCCAACTCGCTACACCTCTCGCTGGAGAAGGTGACCGATCTTCGTTACGGCGAGAACCCTCATCAAGTAGGCGCCCGCTATCGCTTCAGCAACGAGGGGGGCTGGTGGGATTCAGCCGTGCAGCATGGTAGCAAGGCAATGTCGTACCTCAACCTGTTCGATACCGAGGCCGCCCACCGACTCGTCTATGAGTTTGCCGAGACGCCAGCGGTAGCGGTGATCAAGCACGCTAACCCTTGCGGTATTGCCGTACATGACGACATCGCGACCGCGTACCGTTTGGCTCACGAAGGTGACCCGGTTTCAGCCTTCGGCGGAATCGTAGCGGTCAATCGAACCGTTCCTATCGAACTCGCCGAAGCCTTGTCGAACGTGCTCACCGAAGTAATCGTCGCGCCCGGCTACCAACCCGAAGCGTTGGCCAAGCTGCTCGAAAAGAAGAGCCTTCGTGTTCTGGAAGCAAGCCCTCCAACGCCGTCAGTTCTCGATATGCGAACTATCGACGGTGGCCTCTTGATACAAACGGCCGACCGGGTGACGGTCGATCGCAGTGATTGGCAGGTGGTAACCCATCGTCAACCCTCAAGTCAGGAATGGCAGGATCTTGAGTTCGCCTGGAAGGTGGCGGCCAAGGTCTCGTCAAATACCATCGTGTTGGCTAAGGATCGCCAAGCGGTCGGGATTGGTGCTGGGCAGCAGAACCGCCGTGATGCCGGTCGCATCGCTGCGGAGAAGGCGGATGGCCGAGCTGTGGGTGGAGTGTGCGCAAGTGATGCATTCTTCCCGTTTCGTGACGGTCTCGACACTGCGATCGACGCTGGCGCGACCGCTGTTATTCAACCTGGCGGTTCGATCCGCGATGACGAAGTGATCGCGGCGGCGAACGAGGCCGGCATGGCGATGGTCTTCACCGGGCAGCGTCACTTCAAGCACTAGGGGTAGGTTGCGATGACATCATCAGATTTTTTGTTGCTAGACGGAGGGATGGGTAAAGCGCTCGAGGCGCAGGGTGCGCCATTTCGCCAGCCGGAATGGTCGGCACTTGCCCTAATGGAAGATCCGGAATCGGTGGTGACCGCTCATTGCGACTTCATCGCCGCAGGCGCTGACGCGATTATCTCCAGCAACTACGCGGTGGTGCCGTTTCACCTCGGCGAGCAACGCTTCGATGAGCGCTGCGAAGAGCTGAGCGAACTGTCGGGCCGCCTCGCTCGTCGGGCCGCCGATTCGGTCGATCGGCCGGTACTGGTTGCGGGATCGCTCCCGCCATTGTTCGGTTCTTACGAACCCGATCTCTTCGACGCCGAGCGAGCTCCCGAATTGCTCGCTCGCATCGCCAGTTCTCTCGCTCCCTTTGTCGATCTGTTCGTCGCGGAGACTCAATCCTGCTTGGCAGAGGCGAGAGCTTCGCTCTTGGTAGCGGCGACCTACGAGGTTCCCCGCTGGGTGTCTTACACGCTCACCGATGAGCTAGTCGATGGGCATGTCGAACTGCGCTCGGGCGAGTCGACGCTGGTGGCTTTGGCAATTGCTGAGGAAATGGGGTCGGAAGCGATCTTGTTCAACTGCAGTTCCCCAGAGGTGATGGAGCTGGCGATACGCGAAGTTGTAGCAAACCGTTCCACCGGAATTGTCGTCGGCGCTTACGCCAATGCCTTCGAACCCAGGCCGCAGAATTATTCGGCCAACGAAGCACTACTCGACCATCGTGTCGACCTCGACCCCGGCGGCTATCGACGTTTTGTCGAAAGCTGGCTACACGCCGGAGCCGGAATAGTAGGAGGCTGCTGTGGAATTATGGCCCACCACATCGAAGAGCTAGCCACACTCAAGCCCTAAACCCCCGTTCTGCCAGCGAGGATTGCCCCTCTGGGGGCGGTTTTAGGTGGCAGAACGGTTACCAGGGGCGTTCGCCTATGCCTCCGTAGCGGTTGTCCCAGCCACCGGGAGTTTCCGCAACGTTGTATTCGTCGTCCCATAGCTTTTCGCGGACACCCTTGATTCCCCGGACCAGTAATGCGACGACGACGCCGAAGATAAACCCTCCCACGTGAGCCATCCAGGCAATGCCATCCGATGAGCTAATGAAGAACTGTGAAACAAACCAAACGCCGAGTGGCACGAACGCGGGAAGGCGGATTGGAACTAAGACCACGACGGTTCGAACACGAGCCTTGGGGAACCACACCAGATAGGCGCCCATCACCCCAGCGATCGCGCCGGACGCGCCGATAACCGGCACTGTTGAGTCGAGCTGCACTGCAATGTGCGCAACCGTCGCGACAACGCCGGCTGCTAGATAGAACACCGGGTACCACAGTCGCCCAAGATGATCCTCGACGTTGTTGCCAAAGACCCACAAGAACAACATGTTTCCGCCGAGGTGTAGCAGGCTCCCGTGCAGGAACATCGACGTCACCATGGCGAGGAAGACGTTCTTGGACGGGAAGTATTCGGGTTCGGCCTCGGCGACGTCGCCTTGGCACGCTGTGTCGTCGATACCTTCGACGGTGGCATTGGTTTCGGCTTCGATTAGAGGCCGAGCGTTCACCACTTCGCAAGGGATCGCCGCGTACTCGAATGTGAACCTGATATCGCCGTCGATGGTGTCTTGGGGTTGCACCAAGAAGAACACTCCAGCGCAAGCAATGATGAGCGCAATCGTAAGAATGGCCGGTCGTTTGGTTGGGTTTTCGTCCGAGATTGGAAACATGGCGGAACAAACAGTAGTAGCCGCGCCTACTGACCGGCCTAAACGGCTCAAATTCGGGTAGCCTTCGCGGCCATGAGCGCAGAGTTTCTTACCGGTGGACCAGTTGCTGAAGCAGTACTCGCAGGAGTGCGCCACCGCGTGGCCGCACTGGTCGATAGAGGAATCACCCCAGGTCTTGGCACCATCCTTGTCGGCGACGACGAGGCTAGCGCTGGCTACGTGCGCAAGAAACACGAGACCTGTGAAGCGGTAGGTATCGCTTCGTACCATCTAGAGGTACCGGTGAGCGCCGGGCAGTCGGGCTTAATGGCCGCAGTCGAGAAGTTCAACAACGATCCGTTGGTCGATGCGTTCATTATTCAGCACCCTGTGCCAGATAACTTCGACTTTAACGCCGCACTAAACGCAATGGACCCTGGCAAGGATGCCGATGGACTGCACCCGACCAACCTTGGAAAACTCGTGTTGCAACAGGACGGGCCGGTACCTTGCACTCCCGCCGGAATTCAGGCAATCCTCGTGCACCACGGTCTCGACATCGCAGGTAAGAACGTCGTAATCGTTGGTCGCGGACCAACCTTGGGTCGGCCACTGGCGTTGTTGCTCACCATGAAGACCGATGGCGCTAACGCTGCGGTAACCGTTGTCCATACTGGAGTACCCAATATCACCGACTACACCCGCCAGGCCGATGTCTTGGTAGCCGCAGTCGGATCTCCTAGCTGCATCACCGCAGACATGGTGAAACCAGGCGCGATTGTCGTGAGCGGTGGAATCAGCTGGGAGGGTCGCCGTTTGCTTCCCGATGTCGACGAGGGTGTCGAAGCAGTCGCCTCATGGGTTACTCCACGGCTCGGCGGAGTCGGCCCAACCACCGTTGCGCTGCTTTTGCAGAACACGGTGATCGCTGCCGAGAATCACGCAGCCTAACCAACTCGTTTAGCCCGCACAGCCGTTAGGATCCGTCCTATGGCAGACAAAATTCAGATGAACGACGACGGCTCGCTATCGGTTCCAGACGAGCCGATCATTCCTTTCATCGAAGGCGATGGCATAGGCGTCGACATCTGGCCGGCAGCGAAGAGCGTGCTCGATGCTGCGGCTGCAAAGCACGGCAACAAGGTCGAGTGGATCGAGGTCCTCGCGGGCGAGAAGGCCTTCAATGAGACCGGCGACTGGTTGCCCCAAGACACGATCGATAAGTTCACCGAGTACCTCATTGGTATCAAAGGCCCGCTCACCACCCCTATAGGTGGCGGCTTCCGCAGCCTCAACGTCGCGATTCGCCAGATCATGGACCTGTACGTTTGTCTGCGCCCCGTGCGCTGGTTCGAGGGTGTTCCGTCACCGGTAAAGCACCCCGAGCTGGTCGACATGGTGATCTTTCGCGAGAACACCGAAGATATCTACGCTGGTCTCGAGGTCGAAGCGGGTAGCCCCGAAGCAGAGAAGATGCGTGCCCTGTTGCTCGACGCGTTTGGCTGGGAGATCGCCGAAGACGCAGGCATTGGAATCAAGCCAATCTCCAAGACCGGGTCGCAGCGACTTCAGCGAGCCGCCCTTGAATACACGGTGAACCACGGCCTCAAGCGGCTCAACTGGGTACACAAGGGCAACATCATGAAGTTCACGGAGGGCGCCTTCAACAAATGGGGCTACGAACTGGTGACCGAAGAGTTCTCCGATGTTGCAGTGAGTTGGGCCGATAGCGGCGGCGATGCTGGCGACAAGATTCTGGTGCAGGACACCATTGCCGATATTGCCCTGCAGCAGGTGCTGACCCGTCCGGCCGAGTTCCAGGTTGTGGCCACCATGAACCTCAACGGCGACTACCTGTCCGATGCACTAGCTGCCCAGGTTGGCGGCATCGGAATCGCTCCAGGGGCGAACATCAACTACGTCACCGGTCATGGAGTCTTCGAGGCCACCCACGGCACCGCACCTAAGTACGCCGGCCAAGACAAGGTGAATCCGTCGTCGGTTCTACTCTCGGGTGTGCTGATGTTCGAACACCTCGGCTGGCAGGACGCCGCCGACGACATCACCCGTGCACTCGAAGCCACTATCGGCGACAAGATTGTCACCTACGATTTCGCCCGAATGATGGACGGAGCGACCGAGGTCAAATCGAGCGAGTTCGCCTCGGCGATCGTCGACCGCCTGTAGCCTCGTTCTGGTCGGGGAGGCGGCCCCTATAGGGGCCATATGCCCGACCAGTTGAAGACAATTGTTTCTAATCCCACACTTTCTACCGGAGCCTGAATCCCATGAAGAGCCCAGCACGAGTAACCATCACCGGAGCCGCCGGACAGATTGGTTACAGCCTTTTGTTTCGGGTTGCGAGCGGGCACTTACTCGGACCAGATCAGCCGGTCATTCTTCAGATGCTCGAGATCACGCCAGCCCTCGATGCTCTCAAAGGCGTGGCGATGGAACTCGACGATTGTGCGTTCCCGTTGCTAGCGGGAATGGTGCAAACCGACGATGCCAATGTTGCCTTCGGCGACGCTGACTACGCATTGCTCGTCGGAGCAATGCCGCGCAAGGCGGGCATGGAACGAGCCGACTTGCTCGAGGCAAACGGCGGGATCTTTGGCCCGCAAGGCAAGGCCATCAACAGCTCGGCTAGCAAGGACATCAAGGTGCTCGTGGTGGGCAACCCCGCCAACACCAATGCGTTGATCACACTCTCGAACGCTCCCGACATCGATCCCCGCCAGATTCAAGCGATGACCCGCCTCGATCACAATCGAGCAATGAGTCAACTGGCTGCCAAGACGGGTACATCGGTCAACGACATCAAGAAGATGACCATCTGGGGCAATCACTCCTCTACCCAGTACCCCGACCTGTTTCACTGTGAAGTCAATGGACGCAACGCTGCGGAAATGATCGACGATCAAGCCTGGATCGAGAACGATTTCATCCCAACGGTCGCTAAGCGGGGTGCCGCCATCATCGATGCGCGTGGTGCGTCGTCGGCAGCGTCGGCGGCTAATGCTGCCATCGATCACATGCACGACTGGGCACTCGGCACCCCCGACGCCGATTGGGTATCGATGTCGTACCTGTCCGACGGTTCCTACGGTGCGCCAGATGGCATCGTTACGTCGTTCCCAACCACCTGTGCCGACGGTGACTTCGCAATGGTCACGGGGCTCGAAGTTAACGAGTTCAGCCAGAGTCGCATGCAGGCAACCTGGGACGAGCTAAGCGAAGAACGCGACACCGTCAGCGATCTCGGGCTGATCTAGCATCAGAAGCGCATCAGGATCTGCTCGTACAGAGCGGTGCTTCGCTCGACCGACTCGATCGAAACACGCTCATCGTGCCCGTGAAACCGCGTCAGTAAGTCTGAAAAGCTAGTCGCGTCGTCGTACAAGCCAACCCCGTAGGCGGTGGTTCCACGCTGCCTCCAAAACCGTGCGTCGGTAGCGACGGTCATCAGTGCTGGCAGCAAGCTTCGGTGACCCTCGATTTCATCGACACTGTCGGCGATGGCGTCCCAAAGGGCGCTCTGGGACGGGCTGATGTTTGAGTCGACGTTGCTCATGGCCTGGATCTCCACCGCTTTGCTCGACGCGCCCATGGCGGCTCGAAGATGATCTTCGACAAACTTGCGGTCCATCCCCGCCAGCGAGCGAATGTCGAGGTCGGCCTTTGCTCGGTCGGCAATGATATTTGACTTCACTCCAGCCATCGCCTGGTTAGCCGAGATGGTCAGGTGGGTCGCAGCGTGAACGTAACCGGCAAATACGGGATCGGTGGCAGCGAGCCTGTCGATGGCCTCGTCGATCCGGTGGGGATCGCCTAGAGCATCAGCGAGATCTGGTTCTAGCCCAATGCCATCTACGAACTCGGTCCACTGCTTGGTGAGTTTCACTGGTGATGGCGTGTTGAGTAGATTGTAGAGCGCAACAACCATTTTTTCGAGAGCGTTGTCGGCTCCGTAGGGGACTGAGCCGTGCCCGGGCACCCCTGTAGTTTTGAGACGTGAGAAGAAGCTTCCCTTCTCGCCGATGGAGACCGGTATGGCCTTGTTGGTTCCGAGGTTGACCTTCGGGTAGGCCACTTCGGTCAGCAGATAGTCGGCACCCACAAGATTCCAATAGTTCTTGGTTAGGCGGTAGGCGCCTTTCATGCCGCCGGCTTCTTCGTCGGCCACAGCAGCGAATATGAGGTCGCCCCTCGGCTCAAGTTCGCCCCGAATATAGGGCCGCACAGCATGAGCGAACGCAGCAGCCATGTTAAGCATGTCGACCGCACCGCGCCCGTAGATGAAGCCGTCGACTATGTCGGCCCCGAACGGATCCTGCGACCAGCCTTGCGGGTCGACGGGCACGACATCGAGATGTGGCACTAGCGCGAGCGAAGGCGCCGTTGGGTCGGTGCCGAGCACCCGGTAGACCAACGATTGGCGTCCGGGTGCTGGTTCGAATACCTGGCCGTCGACCCCAAAGAAGGCTTGGAGGGTGGCGACCGATCGATGCTCATGACCACTGTCGGGCTGCCCGGTGTTTACGCAGGCGTTCCTGATCATTGTCTGGAGCAGGTCAACTACTTCTGAAGCCATGGTGAGCCTTCCGATTAGGAGCGACTCTATCGAAACATATTGATGGTTGTCGATTCGACTTTTCCGCAGTGTTACTTGAGAAACTTACTGGTGGTGTTGTCGGCCAGTACCTTGCCGCCGGTCTGACAGGTGGCGCAGTAGTTAACGTCGTAGCGGTTGTAAGAGACCTGTCGGATCTCGTCACCACACGCTGAGCATTTCTCGCCCTTGCGGTGATGCACACTTGCAGGCCGATCCTTAGACGAGCTCATGTCGTCGCGTCCGCGTTCGTAAGCGAGCCCTTCAGCGATCGTCTCGGCAATCGCAACGTGGAGGTGGGCGATCTGTTCGGTACCGAGTTTTGATGTATTGGCAAAAGGTGAGATCTTGGCTCGATGACAGATTTCGTTGGCTAGTCGTCGCCCAATGCCCGCAACATGGCCCTGTTTGCGAAGCAGTCCGTGCAGTCGCATTGACGATGACCCAAGAATCTCAGCCAGACCCTCTGTCGAAACGACGTCGGCATCGGGGCCGAGCGCAATGAATCGATCCGATAGGAGCGGGTCGCCGCCCACGGTCCACACACCTGCCTTGCGATCGGTTCCCGCTTCGGTGAGAAGCAGAGCGCGGCCGTCCTCGAACACCCAGCGAAATAGACCACCACGCACCTTCGCCGACTGTTTCTCGTCTGGCCTTAGACGTCCGCCTTGCATCAGGTGAACGATGTGGCTTGTGGGCCCGAAATTTAGAATCAGCAACTTCGCCCGTGTCGTGACCTCACTAAGCGTTTGGCCAACCGCTTCGCCGGGAGCAGGCTCAAAGGTCTTCAGTGCGGCGAAATGCAACGGTCTCACCTTGGCGAGTATCGACCCTGAAAACTCGGTTGTGAGTCGCTCGGCGTGGGCTCTGACTTCGGGTAGCTCAGGCATCCGGAAAGTCGGTCCGAGAGCGTAGGTCTGAAAGCAAGTCTTCGACATCGGCCAGAAGATCGTGGTTCGCGACCAGCACCGAAGTATCGCCCCCCAGTTTCACCTTTCCCTCCATGAATGCGGCCTGCGCGCTTAGTTCGCCACTGGCGATCGCTATCGCTGTGGTCCATTCTTGGGTGAAGCTGATCGTTGGTTTGTTCGATCGACCGACCTCTAGCTTTAGCGACTGCCCCGACAGCACGATTGCGTAATCGACATCGCCTTCGGGCGTATTCAGTACCCTTTGCTGCAGAACCATCTCGACGTCGCGGGGTAGGGGATCGCTCGCCTCGAAGACCCGGGCCGCTTCTTCGAGCCATTCGACCGACAGGTATCTCATCGCGCAATAGTACCTTTTGATCTCCGCCGGTTCGACTGCCTCTCCTGTCGCGACTACTTGCAACGGGTTTGACCCGGTGCCTGTCGCTCCGATCAACAACATGGTTGCGGGTCGTGGCCATACAAGACCTGAGAGGTCTTTAGGGGGTAGGGCTAGCAAATGGACAATCCGCGTCGGTTTCGATTTGGTGGTTGACCGCTCACGGTGGCAAGTCGGCCGGCCCCGGCTCGTGATTCGGCCGAGGGCGCCCGATCTAACGTGCCGCTATCGCGTGGGTCAGGCGGCGGTGTTCACGACCGTGCTGTCTCCCGGGAGACGGGTTGGACCATGCGTCGTCGGGCACGGCTGCGATGGTTTCGGAGAGGCCGGCGGCCACTCGTCGGAATCGGTCCTCAGTGTCGTCCCATTGCGGTGGTGTGTCCTTCAGCC
>CBERPN010000043.1:0-18277 GCA_965524675.1 uncultured bacterium | reverse complement strand
CTAACGGCCCGTCGCCGCAGGCGACGGCAACTCTGCGAGTTGCTGAGTGGTAAGCGACAACTCCCGGGCAAATCACTCTCACCTACTGGCTAGGCGCCTTAGTTAACGCCAAGCGGCGAGGAGCGGAACGTACATTTCCGCCGAAGTCAGCGACCCGTGCCGGCCAATCAGGTCGATCGGAACCTTGTCGTTTGGATCGACAAACGCATTATTTTCCTTCGCTACGATCGCGACATCGCCAAGCCTTGCTCGCGCAAAGTCCTGCACTACTGGACCAAACCAACCTTGCTCCACCACCTCGTCGACGGTGTGAATCCAAGCCTGTGAGCCGTGAGCCTGTCTGGCCAACGCGACCACATGGTCGACAGTGCCGTCTCTTAGATGAAGCCAACGAAACCGCGCCTCTCCCGACTGGCGAACGACGTGTTCGGTCACTTCGCGCTCGATAACAATCGCCGACCCTGCACAGTCGACCTGGCCGTGATCGGCGGTCACCAACAACACGGCACCGCGTGGCAAGACGTCGATCAAATCAGCGACCAATCGATCGACGGCTTGCAGCTCGCCAGAATAGTGCTGGCCAAACCCGAACTCGTGCGCGACTCGATCGATTCCGTCGTAGTACGCGAACACGAAGGGAGAACCCCGTCGTAGTTCTGCGTCGACCTCCACCACAATCCCCGACATCGTGCGGTAACCGACGTAGCGCGCGTCGCGAAGGTGTGCACTTGTAAAACCCGAGGACTCGAACTCACCCTTACCGATAATCACCGCCTCCTGACCGCAAAACACCGGTAGCGGTTGAAATTCAGCAGGGTTGAGTCTTAGTCTGGCGTCGCCTTGAGCTGTCGTCCATCGCAAAGAGTTGAGTATCTCGCCATCGACGGCCATTCGGTAGCCCACTACGCCGTGTTCGCCTGGCGGACGACCTGTGGTTATCGACGTGAGCGCGACCGAGGTAGTCGAGGGGCTAACCGACGTGATGGGGCCGCCCTCCATAGCGCTAAGTGTGGGTGCAACCGCGGCACGCTCGCCAAGTTGCTCCCATCCGAGCGCGTCGATCACGAGCAACACCACCTGGGACGCGTCGCGAGCGATTTCGGGGATCCACGACGGCCATTGCTGCGCCTCACCGAGTAGCGCAGGCACGATGTTGCTAAGGCAAGCGCCGTCGTAACTCGGTAGAACTCGTTGCACCACATTAGGATCGCACAGTATTGGCCGCACTATCGCGATTGGGCTCCACATGAAAGTTTCAACCCGTGGCGACTACGCAAGTCGTGCACTGCTGTCACTCACCCTGCACAGCGAAGGTCTGCCCACCTCGGTACGCGACATCGCGACACGAACCGGCCTGCCGCAGCCTTACCTTGAACAGATCCTGCTAACTCTCAAGGGAGCTGGGCTGGTGCGCTCGAAGCGAGGTGTGGGTGGTGGGTATCTCCTAGCGCTGGACCCAGCTGAGATCCGGCTCTCGGAAATCGTCGGGGCGGTCGACGGCCCCATCGTCGCGGGAGATTTCGTCGAGCCACACACAGCTGGTACTTGCGATCACGAGGGTCAATGCGTTCTTCTGTCCATCTGGGGTGACGCAGGCGATCAGATACGCCGCTACCTCGACTCCTACACCCTGGCCGACATCGCAGCTATGGCCACCGGCAACACCCCCTGGCCGAAGACCTCGGACTCCAACTCGGCACCGGTCAGCTAAAGCTCGCCAGCGCTTCGACTAGGTCGGCTGGGATTTCGGCCGACGCATCGACCGCCACACCGGTGACCGGGTGGCGAAAACTGAGTTGCCAGGCGTGAAGAAAAGGCCGATCAAGGTTCTCGAAGCGGCGCGTGCCACCACTGCCGCCATACATCGAGTCCCCGACCACAGGATGTCCAATCGACCGCAGATGAACCCTGATTTGATGGGTGCGACCGGTGTCTAGATCACAAATGACTTCACTAGCTGGGACGGGCAGGTCGAACCTGTTCTCGACGCTGTAGCGGGTGCGAGCTTGCCTGCCCGAAGCCAATACTGTCATCCGGCTAGGATCTCGGTTAGAACGGCCGATCGGAGCATCAATTATTCCTTGCTCGGCTTCGACGCGGCCTAGTACCAGAGCCCGGTAGCGACGTGACGGTGAGTGCTCGCTCATCTGTTTGACCAGACCATCGTAGGCAAGCTCGTCGAGAGCGACGACGAGAAGCCCGCTAGTGCCCTTGTCGAGGCGATGAACGATGCCGGGGCGGTCCGTCTGTCCGACGCCCGCGATCTGTGGGTACCGGGCTAACAGGCCGTTCACAAGGGTCCCTGTGGGGTTGCCCGCACCCGGATGTACTACCAATCCTGCTGGCTTGTTGACCACTACCAAATGGTCGTCTTCATAAGCAACGAAAAACTGCACCGAGGCATCGGCTTGGGGCGGCGGTTTAACCTCGTCTGGCCCTGGAAACTCGAGAACGTCACCGGCACGGGACTTAGCCGAGCGAGTGGTGACCACCAAACCATTGCTCCGTACCTTTCCCGCACTGACCTGCTCGGCCACCCAGGAGCGGCTACGCCCAGTAACGATCGAGATAATCCGGTCGATTCGCTCGCCGCCAAGTGCTTCCGGAACGGTTTCGACCTCGCAGCTGTCGCTCATTGTTCACCTGAGACCAGGATTGTCAGAAGCGCTGGCCACGAAGGTAACACTCTGGTCGACGTCGAGGGTCGAGGTTCGCTCACACCCTTAGCGTCGACGGCCAAGCCCTCCAGCTTTGTACTCGACTCGTTCGAGACACCAAGGGATTGCGCGGAGCCGCTCCTTGGGAATCTGGAGCCCGGATTGGAGACAGATTCCATAGGTTCCAGCCTTCATTCGTTCGAGTGCATCGTCGATCTGCTCCACGGCAGCCCGAGCTTGGGCGCTCAACGCGAGATCGCGCTCGCGCTCGACGGCGAGCGTATCGCCCTCGCCTGATTCTTCATCGAATTGCACGTCGCCCGGCTCTCTGTCTTCCATCAGAGAGTCGGCTTCTTCTTTGAGCACCTCGGCCGAATGAACATAGCGCGCCCGCTCCTCGGCCAGCAGGAGCTTCATCTCGGTCAGAAACTTCTTGTCGAACTTTGCGGCCTTAGGCTTGGTCTTAGCCTTGACCGACCCAGCTTTTAGCTTCGAAGTGGCCTTGCTAGCTGACACCGCCTTCGTCGCATTCGACTTCTTAGCGGGCGCTTTCTTAGCCGGAGCGCGCTTTTTCGCTGCAGACTTCGAACTTGCAGATTTTGACTTGCTACTCGACTTCTTGGCGGTCGCCATTACCCTATCCCTCTTTGAATACCCAACGATGTCGACGGTGCTGAACTCGGCGGAGTATACGACCGACTATTCCGAAAGCGGTTGATGCTTAACAGATAGTTTTCGGTTTATCAGCCTCGACGCCCGAATCGTCGAGTTGGCCCGTCGGAGTCATCGTCGAAGAATGCGACCAAGGCGGCGTCATCTCCAGAGGGCGACTCATCGCTGACCGCACGGCGAAGCTCGTCTAGGAAAGCGTCGCCGGTCGCTTCGTCGCCTTCGGCGAAGATCTCCGACTGACCTCGATCAGAAATCGCATCGAATCGCTGTGTCAGATCTGGGGCATCACCCGCGAGGTCCAATTCCGGGACTGGCTCTTCCTCGGTGAGATCAATGATCTCGATCTCGTCTTCGAGCTCGTCGACCTCGAAGTCGATAAGACCGTCAGCAGCGGCCGGGCTGTCATCGGCGGATGCAACCAAATCGGCATCCACCTCAGCATGCACGTCGCTCGATGATTCTCCTTGCTCAACGAATCCGAGATCGGTCGAAACCTCTTCGCTGTCGAAATTGATTAGCTCGCTATCGCCAAGCGGTTCCTCTAGCGAACCTTCGGCCGCAAGGTCAGCATCGATGTCGAGTTCGTCCGGGGCACCGACAACGTTCTGGTCGTCGACCAGGTCGAGCGATCCTCGATCGAACTCCGGAACCTCCTCGGCTTCGACATCGTAAAAGGTGGCGACGTCTCGGCCGGACGACTCTATTGGCTCTATTGACTCGGTCGCCTCATCTATTTCAAGATCGAGAGCCGCTTCGTCTTCATGGTCTGTCACCACAGCTAGCGGCGACTCCGGCTCAGGCGCTTCTAACTCGTCGGCCAGTTTCGCTTCAGCAAAGGAGTCCGCTTCATCTGAAACGTCGACGTCGTCGACGATCTCTAGTTCCTCGAACGCTGGTTCCTCGGCGACGTCAGCCCCGTCAGCCGCCTCATCGGAATCTTCGACTGCTCCGTCCACAGATTCGGCGTCCGAGTCGATTTCTGAGTCGCTCAGGTCGATTTCGGGTTCGTCATCAGCAACGACCGCTTCGGCGTCGCCGATCGCCACCTCGGGGGTGAGCTCCTGAACCGAAGCGAGTGCAGGCGCCTCGATGCTACGGAGCACCTCCGGGTCGTCGATGACCTCCTGGAACCGATGCAACGCCGCCTGTGCGTTGTTGCGTTGCTCAGCTAGGTGATCGGTGAGCAACGAGTTGTCCGTGATCAGATCATCGCGAGTTGATTCCAGGCCACGAATCTCCTCGAGCAACGGCGCACGAGTGGCCTCTGCCACTGCACGCGCCTCCGATTCAACCTCTCCTAGGATCGCTTCGCGTTCGGATTGAGCCTCGGAACGGGCTGTCGCAAGAACCAACTCGGCTTCTACTCGCATGGCATCGGTCTCGCTGGTTGTGGTGCTGCGCAGTTCGCTGGTTTCGACGGTGGTGGTTTCGCGTAACTGCTCGCTTTCAAGTTTGGCAGACGAGGTCATCTCTTCGGCCTCCGCCTGAGCAGCGCCGCGCAATTCGGCCGCTTCATTCTGTACTTGGCTAAGCGTCGCCGAAGCTTCATCTCGCGCCTCACCGATGAGTTTGTCGGCGGTTTGTTGCGCCAGCACAAGGGTGCGAGTAATCGTCTCCTCCGACGGCGCATCGATTGACCGGGCTCCGCGAGCAGCACCGCCATCGAGGCGCCCTTCGGCAGCCTCAGCACGTGACAGCGCCTCGGTTAGGCGACCTTCCAACTGGGCGATCGACGCCCCCACACGCTGTAGAAACAAATCCACTTCGTCGGGGTCATAGCCGCGCAGGGCCTGACGGAACTCGACGTCTTTGATTAGCTGAGGCGTAACGTCCATGAACAAAGCGTAGTGGCGCTACGCGGCATTATTGGGGACCACTTTCAATGCTTCTCGCGCAAGTGACTTCTCGGTGGTGCTAGCGACTATCCCTCGGTAAGCCTACGACGATCGTCTTCCGCGACTTCCACCTCATCTGGTGTCAGCAAATAGACATCCTTCGCTACCCGTTCCATCTGGCCACCGAGTCCGTAGCAGAGCCCGCTCGCAAAGTCGATGATTCGCCGACTCAGGTCGCGTTCAACATTCTGAAGGTTCACGATTACCGCTTGGCTCGCCTTAAAATGGTCGGCCACTTCCTGCGCATCGTTAAACGATGTGGGTGCAACCGTCGACGGTTTCGAGGTGTTCGGAATAGGCAGTGCTCGAACGGCGGGTGATCCGCCAACGCGGGCCGGTTGAGCCATTGGGGCAACCCGACGCAGCGCTGGCGCGACGCCATCAGCTTCGCCAGCGACGGTCATGGGGACCGCCCGAACGGTCGGGCCTGGGATCGATGCTGGGGTGTCAGGGCCTGGAGTGGTCGAAGACATACGATTCGACCCGCTTTCGGAGTCGAGGCCGAACTCGCCGGAGGCATCGAAGTCGTATTCCTCGTCTGGACCCAATCCGAGGTAAAGCATGGTTTTCTTGAACATGGACATCAGCCTTCTCCCAAGAGCGAGTGTAGTAAATTCTTCTCGATGTTTCCCCTCGCGGGCGTAAGCGGCAAACTCATGAGCTGCTGCGATCGCCGAACAACGCACTACCGACACGAACCATCGTCGAACCCTCGGAGGCCGCAACCTCTAGATCTGCACTCATTCCCATCGATACAACCGCTAGATCTAGCTGATCCGCGAGTCGTCGCACAAGCGCAAAGCCGGGCCGAGCCGCCTCCGGATCGGCAAGTGGTCCAATCGTCATCAGTCCTCTAACATCGAGTCCAGCGTTGGTAGCGCCATCGAGTAACGCCTCGATCTCCTGCGCAGGACAACCCCCCTTGGAGTCCTCCCCAGAGATGTCGACCTGAAGTAGCACCGCAGCTCCCGGTGCTCGCTTCGCTATCTCGATCGCCACCGGAATCCGGTCGACGCTTTGCCAGAGGTCTACCAGGCTGGCGATTCGGCGAATCTTATTGCGTTGCAGACCGCCGATAAACTGCCAACTAACCGGCGGGACTCCAAAATCGCGATCGCTGGCGAAGTCTTGTTGATACTCGCTGTGCTTCGCCTCGAATTCTTGGGCGTATGACTCCCCGATCGTGCTGAGCCCAGCTAGTGCGGCCGCCGCTACGCTCATCGCTGGAAAGGTCTTGCTAACAGCAACGATCTCGATGTCATCACGGCCGACAGCGCGAAGACGCGCCTCGATCGTCGTTAGCCGCTCGGCGATTTGCTCGGACCGCACTCTCAAATCAGATTCTTCGGTCACTCCGGGGCCTCGATCCAGACTGCGCCAACTTGTCGCCCGCGATCTCGGCGCGCTCGATGACTGTTCCAACCACCTTCACAGGCAGTGCATTTCGATACATTCGTGGCTGTAACACCTAGCGTTTCGAGTCGCCTCATTACCCCTGACACCAAGTCGAGCGCTGGTTGGCCCGTACCGGTGCGAGACCGTACAACAGCGCCCAGCGACGAGCTCACCTCGTCGAGGTCCGACGCTCCGAATTCATAGCACTCGGGGCCAATCGCCGGACCGACGAACGCCTCGACCGGGCCAGAGACTCTCGCCCTCATCGCCGCCACGGCGGCATCGAGGACGCCCGCGACCGCACCTCGCCAACCGGCGTGCGCAGCGCCGACGATTCCGTCGATCCCCACCAGTATCACGGGCACGCAATCAGCGGTCTGCACCGCCAAGGTCGCGTTAGAAACATCTGTCACCGCGGCGTCAGCCGTCGAGCCAGCGAGTGCTCCCGGGTGCTTTACCACAACGACGCCAGCGCCGAGGACCTGCCTCAACCAAGTCCACGGGTACGGGCTGAGGCGAGCCCGAACCGTTGTCAGCAGCGGGTCAGAGCTGCTCGTCGCAAAGTCGCCATCGGCGAGATCGCTAAACCGGACTCTGGCTTGACGCCCGTCGGACAGTCCAACATCGAATCGAATCATGGCCGCTAGGAGCCCGCCTATCGACTACTTGAGGAACGAGGGAACGTCGAATTCATCGTCACCGAGGTCATCATCATCGTCGCCATCGGTATCGAAGATGTCGGTGATTGCGGGAGACTGCGAATCATCGCCAGCTTCTGAGTCTGAAGTCGGCGCTGCATCGTCCCAGCGGTCGAATCCGGCCGCGATCACCGTGACTCGAACCTCGTCGCCCAACTCGTCGTCGATAACCGCACCGAAAATGATGTTGGCATCGGGATGGGCCACACCGTGAATTACTTCGGCCGCCTCATTCACCTCGAACAAGCCGAGGTCTGAGCCACCTGAGATCGTCAGCAGGATTCCTCGGGCCCCTTCAATAGTCGCTTCGAGAAGTGGGCTGGAGATAGCCGCTCGAGCTGCGCTCAGGGCGCGCCCCTCGCCGGACGAGAAGCCGATGCCCATCAGCGCGGAGCCGGCATCTTTCATGATCATTTTCACGTCGGCGAAGTCGGTATTAATGAGCCCCGGAGTCGTGATGAGATCGGTGATTCCCTGCACGCCCTGCAAGAGGATTTCATCGGCCATCTTGAATGCGTTTAGTACCGACGTCTTCTCGTTAGAGACGGTCAGAAGCCGATCGTTGGGAATAACGATTTGGGTGTCGACCTTGTCTTTGAGCTTTTGGATACCGGCCTCGGCCTGCACGGACCGGCGACGGCCCTCGAAGGTGAATGGCCGGGTGACTACACCAATGGTCAGTGCACCGAGGCTCTTGGCGACCTCGGCAATTATCGGCGCGGCACCGGTGCCGGTTCCTCCGCCCTCGCCAGCGGTAATAAACACCATGTCTGAACCAGCGAGGGCCGTTTCGATATCTTCGACGTGGTCTTCTGCCGCCTGCCGGCCAATATCGGGATCGCTCCCCGCTCCTAGACCTCGGGTGAGGTCGCGACCAATATCGAGTTTCACCTCGGCATCGCTCATCAGCAGAGCTTGGGCATCGGTGTTTATCGCAATAAATTCGACACCCTTGAGGCCAGCGTCGATCATGCGATTAATCGCATTCACGCCTCCGCCACCAACACCGACGACTTTGATAACCGCGAGGTAGTTCTGCGGGCTCGACATCTCGTACTCCTAAAGGCTTGTTACTAGCTTTTGCTTAATCGAATTCTGCAATGAAAACACCACCACCGAGGGCCGCACCAGCAAAGCAAAATCGACGATCGCTAAACAATCGGACTCTCTAGTAGAGGTCAAGAAACCCTCAACCTCTACTTGACAGAACCTCTCGTCAACCTCTAGACACTACGAGCAGGAGTGCCCTCGGGTCAAGACGGGCGTCTCTGGTACGCGCACGTCTATGTGGTTGACGCAGGCAAGATCTACTCGTGTGAGAAGGGTGGATAGGGCCACAAACTTGTCGTCAAGGCGCGAACTGTCGCCCACCAAGACCGGCACATCGCCGACTAATTGGAGCACCACACCAAGGTCGTCATCCACCCGAACCTGGCTGACCCATGACCACAGTGATCCAGGCATGGCGGCGGCCGCACGCGCTGGGTCGATAGCCGAGACCACGATCTCACCCGCTGCAACCTCACCCGGATCCACCATCACAACCGGCAGCCCGGACGGCACTATGGCAACTCGCTCTAGAACCTGACCAAAGCGATCGACCAACGCGTATCCGACCGCTGCGGGTAGCGCCGCGGCAGCTTGTCGTTCGACAATGTCGATCGATATCGTGCCAGGCCAATGGCGAGTGACATCGACGGTAAATACCCACGGGAGCCGAGCGATCGCCACCTCGGCCGTCGCCACATCCATGTCCATCATGGGTTCGCCAACGTCTAGGGCCGCTACTGTCATGAGGTCGTCGAAGTCGGTATGAGCGAGCCCGTTAGTTTCGATCTGGTCAAGGTCGAACAGCGGCGAACGAGCGACGATCAGCAACAGTACGACGACTCCGACCAGCCAAAGAACCACAAGGATCCGGCGCAGGCGCCGCCGACCCGACTCCCGCATGATCTCGATACGGCGTCGCCGGAACCGGGGATGTACCTCCGAACGGGGGGAGCGTGGATGAGCGACTGCGTTCAAGACTCATAGTCTGGGGCGATCAATGCTCAGTTCCAACGCGTTGGTCTTCGCTTCGACCATTCCAGGCACAATTTGTCTACAAAGCTGACCCTTGCCAAGAAAGGGCGCTGCTGTGAAACTCGGTCATGATCAGAACAGTATTTCGTAACGGAATGGTATTCGATGGCACCGGGGGCGGCCCCGAAGCTGCTGAGGTATCGATTGAGCTAGGCCGCATCGTTGCGGTCGGCTCTAGCCTCGATGGCGACGTCGAGGTCGACTGCTCTGGGTCGCTGGTTCTTCCGGGTCTAATCGACTGCCATGTGCACTTCATGGCCGACGGAAACTTCAACCCGGCCGATCACGGGGCCACTGCTTTCTCGATGAATTTCTATAGCGCCGCCGAGCGCATGGGCCGCACATTGGCTTGTGGCATCACCACCGTGCGAGAGGCTGGCGGAGCTGATCTGGGAGTAAAGCAGGCTCAGGAGCGAGGCCTTATCCAGGGACCTCGCATGCAACTGTCGATCACCATTCTCAGCCAGACCGGTGGCCATGGCGATAGCTGGGAGGTCTGTGGAGCTCATATGCCCGGGCTGCTCGACGAACATCCTGGACGTCCGCACAACATTGTCGACGGGCCCGAGGAAATGCGCCGTAAGGTTCGTGAGCTGATCCGTGCTGGTGCCGATGTGATAAAGGTGTGCACTTCCGGCGGGGTGATCTCACCTCGCGACGACCCTCGCCACGCCCATTTCCGAGACGAAGAGCTGGAGATGCTGGTTGCCGAAGCGTCAGCAGCGCACCTGTTCGTAATGGCCCATGCCCAGGCGACCGACGGCATTAAGGCAGCGATCCGCTCGGGAATACGCTCGATCGAGCACGGCATCTATCTCGACGATGAAGCAATCCAGATGATGCTCGATGCTGGGACCTACCTAGTGCCAACCCTTATCGCTCCCCAAGGGGTCATCGACGCAGCCGATCGCGGCATAGCGGTGCCCGAATATGCGCTCACCAAGGCAGCAGAGGTTATTGAGACCCACCGGGCCTCGATTACCGCAGCGATGAGCGCTGGGGTGAAAATCGCGATGGGGACTGATTCAGGAGTCACACCCCACGGTCAGAACTTGCGCGAGTTGGCAGCCATGGCCGACCTTGGGATGACGCCTTCTCAGGTGTTCGAATCATCCACCAGGGTCGCTGCGGAGTTAATGGGCCTAGCTAGCCAACTCGGAACACTCGAACCGAACAAGATCGCCGATCTAGTAGTGCTAAGCGGTACCGATCTCGACGTGAGCAACCTTCGACCTCGAATTTCAAAGGTCTACCAATCCGGCAAAGAGGTCGTCGGCCTCGACCGACTCCTAGAAACCGACTAGGCGTGTTTCTGGCTCGAGCTCAATCCCACAGTGGTCGCGCACCCTTTTGACGATTTCTTTCATAAGCGTTGCAACATCGTCGGCCGAACCATTGCTATCTACTTGAATGAAGTTGGCGTGCTTCGTGGACACTTCGGCCGATCCAATCCGCAACCCCTTAAGCCCTGCCGCGTCGATAAGACGTCCAGCTGAGTCATTCGCAGGATTGCTGAAAACCGAACCTGCGTTTTGACCACCAGGCTGATGTTCGAGCCGCCAGTGCACAATCTCAGAAATTTCGGCACGGCTGGCATCGGGGTCTCCGAGTGCGAGCCGGAACGTAGCGGCCAACACCACCTCGCTGGGCTTCAGATTCGAGTGCCGATACGATAACTCGAGTTCAGTCGGAGTGGGGCTGCGTCGAACCCCAGACCGCACGTCGATGACCTCAGCGACAACCAGAGAGTCAGCGATGTCGGCACCATGACCCCCAGCATTCATTCGCAGTGCACCACCGACCGAACCGGGCACACCGACCGCCCATTCGAAACCGGTAAGTCCGAGCGAGGTGGTTCGACGAGCCAGCACGGGCAGGTTCGCTGCACCGCCAGCTGTAGCCAAGGTGCCGTCGACCGTTATCGTCTCGAATCCTTCACCCAGGATGATCACAAGACCATCGAATCCGTCGTCGCTGACCAGCATATTGGATCCGCGGCCGATCAGCAGGACCTCGAATTGTCGGCCATCGTCTAGATGGGAAACGCAAGTGTCCACGACTTCGGCCAGCTCTTGGGCGTCGTGGGGGGTCACCAACACCGCTGCGTTTCCTCCCACCCGGTAGGTCGTTCGAGCACCGATTGGTTCATTGAGCTTGGCGCGGTCGCGACCAATGGCCTCGACAAAGCGGGCTTGGAGGGCTTGTCGATCAGCCGTGCTCACCAGTGGTTCACCTAGACACCCATACGAGCGATCAGCTCGTCGGGGAGATCGGTAAGGTCGCCAGCGCCCAGGGTAAGACAGAGATCGCCCTCGCTTAGTTCCGAGGCTAGATAGTCGACTAATTCGCCGTGATGAGGCATAAACGCAAGGCGGCTCCATGGTCGAGAGTCGAGCACCGCATCGACGATGAGCTTGCCAGAGACACCAGGTCGCGGGGTTTCTCCTGCGCTGTAGATGTCGGTCACAACCAATAGGTCTGCCACATCGAAGGAGTCGCCAAAGGTGTCCCACAATGATGCTGTGCGGCTATAACGATGCGGTTGAAAAACACAGACGACACGATTCCATTCGCCATCTGCCGCAGCCTGCAACGCTGCTTCGACCTCGGTGGGTAGATGCGCGTAGTCGTCGATGAACGTGACACCACCCGTTTCGCCGCGGCGTTCAAACCTTCGAGCCACGCCGCCATAGGTCGACATTGCGGCCATCCCGGCACTAAAAGGAGCGCCTAACTCCATGCACACAGCGATCGCGCCAGCCGCGTTGGTGGCGTTGTGCAATCCGGGAACGGGCAGATCGACCTGGCCGAGCCTTTCGCCAAGGTGAACAATGCTGAAAGAGATTCCCTCGCGACCTCCGGCCACATCGACCATGCGGTAGGTGGCGTCGGGATGAACGCCATAAGTGACAGCGTCGTGACGTGCCCCAATTTCTCGAGCGATGTCGTCGTCGGCACACACGACCACCGGTCCGGTCGCCGCAGAAACGAACACACCAAAGGCATCTAGTAGCCCATCGAACCCGCCGTAGTGCTCGATGTGGTCCGGTTCTATGTTGGTCACGATCGCGGCGTCGCGTGGCAACTCGATAAACGTGCCGTCGCTTTCATCGGCCTCGACGACGAACCATTCGCCATCAGCCCACGCGGCCCCGGTACCGATCTCGTTCACATCGCCGCCGATGATGAACGAAGGTTTGAGGCCCGCGCGGCGTAGAACCAAGGCGATCATCGAGGAGGTAGTTGTCTTGCCGTGGGTACCTCCAACCGCGAGAGTCTTGCGTTGACCAGCGATCGCGGCCAGCATCTGCTTGCGGCGAAGAACGACGAGACCGCGTTCGCGCGCTGCCGCAAGTTCGCTGTTTCGTTCTGGGATAGCAGTCGAAATAGCTACGACTTCGGCCTCGCCTAACTGATCGGCATCGTGACCAACGTAGGTGGTCGCTCCGAGTGCTTCCAACCTTTCAAGGGCTGCCGACATCTTCAAGTCACTGCCGGTTACCTCGTGACCCATTGCCAGCAGCACTTGGCCAATGGCACTCATTCCGGCACCGCCGACACCAATTATGTGGATCTTTTGCGGGCGCGCCAAGAACTCTTCGGCGAGGGTGTCAGGGTAGGACTTCACGGAATTCTCAGCCTCGATTCGTAAACAGGATAGCTACTCGACGGCATTGGTTTGCGCGATAACTAAGTCGACCAAACGCGCCGCAGCGTCCGGCCGAGCAACCGCCCCGGCAGAGACTGCCATTTCTGCACAACGATCGGGTGAACTCAGGAGCGTTTCAACCTCTGCGACCAATCGGTGGCCATCGAAATCGCGGTCGGCGATTTGCAGCGCCGCCCCACAGCTAACGAGTGCGGCAGCGTTCGCGCTTTGATGATCACCTGGAGCGCCGGGCAGCGGAACTAAGACTGAGGGCAGTCCTATGAGCGCAAGTTCTGCAACCGAGGTTGCTCCAGCCCTACAAACCACCATATCGGCTGCCCCATAAAGGCTCACCATATCCTGTTCGTACTCCACCGGCTGATAGATCAGCGCGTCGTTATCAAGCATTGGAGCCCTATCGATAACCTCTGAAAAATCGCGATGTCCAATTACGTGCCGAATGGCAAGGTCGGCTCTGTCACTCCATTCTGGCAAGGCTTCCAATACTGCATTGTTGATCCGGAGAGCTCCGAGAGATCCGCCGAAAATGGCCACGACGAACCTATCTAGCGGAAGCCCAAGTTTTCGCCTCGCATCGTCGCGGGCGGCGATCCGGTCGAGGGCGAGGATCTCAGGGCGCACCGGGTTCCCAGTCCAGACCGCTCGCGGCAGATCGGTTCCCTCGAAGGAGACACCGCAACTCTTCGCGAATCGCCCGATCAGTCGATTGGCGGCGCCTGGTACCGCGTTCTGTTCTGCGACAACTATGGGTGTGCGCAGAGCGATGGCCCAAAGGGCACAAGGCACAGAGGCATACCCGCCTAGCGAGACCACCACTTCTGGACGGTGCTCACGCATAACCAGCAGGGCACGGCCGATCGCTCGAATCAGTCCGCCGACCGCGCCAATATTGTCGCGCGTCATCCGCCGCTGAATTCCGCGGCCGGGCAACAAGGTGACAGAGAACCCGGCTTCGGGCACGAGTCGTCGCTCAACCCCGCGCTCACTTCCCACGAAGTGAACCTCGTCGGGTCGCAATCCTCGGTCGACGAGCTCTGTGGCGATGGCAATTCCCGGGAGCACGTGGCCAGCGGTTCCGCCGCCAGCGATGAGAATCCGAGTCATTGGACCAGCGCGAGCAGGTGAGTGAAGCGAACCCACTTGTCAGACTCAGGCATGGCGGGTGATATTCAACAGCACCCCGCAGGCGGCGAGCGTAAAGATCAACGACGTCCCACCCAAAGAGATCAACGGCAGCGTGACGCCAGTGGTCGGTAGCGCTCCGATGACGACACCGATGTTGACAAAGGCCTGCGAGACGATCCACGTGGTGATCCCCACCGCCAGCAGCGAGCCGAAACGATCACGAACTCGCGATGCGGCAATAAACCCAATCGTAGCTATGACGGTAAAGGTAATGACGACGAACACTCCCCCGACAAGGCCCATCTCTTCGGCCAGGATCGCAAAGATGAAGTCGTTGTGTGCATAGGGCAGGAATCCCCATTTACCTCGACTCGCACCCAGTCCAACACCAGTGATTCCGCCGTTCGCGACCGAAACCAGCGACTGCAAGTTCTGAAAGCCTGTATCGAGCGGGTCGGCCCAAGGGTCGATGAAGGCGAAAACCCGACGTCGGCGATAGCCCGAACTAGCGGCCGCTAACGCCACAAACACAGAGCCCGCTGTAGCTAACCCTGCGAGGTGAAGCCCAGACGCGCCCGCCGCCACCAACATCATCATCACGATGAACCCCAAGATGATGGCGGTTCCGAGATCGGGTTCGAGCAACAAGAGCAGCACGGCAATCGCGAGCACGAACAGCACCGGATTGAGGGTGAGTCTCGTATTGCTCATTGGCCGGCCGGGTCGCGACAAGAGTTCCGCCACAAATACAACCAGGGCGAACTTGACGAATTCAGACGGTTGAAAGCTGAGTTTGTAAACCGCTAGCCAGCGCGATGAACCGTTGAGGTTGCGCCCGACACCGGGAATCAGCACCAGTAATAGCATTACGAAAGAACTGACGAGAATTGGGGTGGCTAAGCGAGCCCAGAAGCGGTAATGAATGTTGCTTGTAACGAACAAGGCAATGGCCCCGACTCCCATCCAAAGCGCCTGCCGACGAAAGAAGTACCACGAATCGCCGTACGTCTGAAGGGCTGTAACCGACGAGGCCGACAACACCATCACGAGCCCGATAAGACTCAAGGAGATGATCGCGACCAGCAGTAGCAGAAACAGCGAACCGCGCCGCCCCGCCCTACGCCGAGGGCCCCTTCCGTCGGGTGCGATACGACTGGAGGGGTGACGCCCTTTCGATACTCGCCGATTGCCGTGGGGACGCCTAGAAAGTATCGAAGTCATGACACCTCGGGCCAGTGCTGGTCGACGACGAGCGATCGCACCAATTCAGAAAAATGTTCACCACGATCAGCGTATGACCGGTACTGATCAAACGAAGCACATGCTGGCGACAAAAGCACGATATCGCCGGGCAACGCTAGGCGACCCGACAGTTCGATCGCCTCGGCCATGGTGCCTGCCATTTCTACTTCGAGCTGACCTTCGAATACTATTTGAACCTCAGCTGCGGCTTCACCAATGGCGACGACGCCTCGCAACGAACCGATCTGACTGGCGAGTGGCGATAGGTCGAGGCCCTTATTGCGTCCACCCGCAATCAACACGATCCGCCCCGTCTCGCCGGGATCATCGCTGTTGGTCGAGGCGGCGAGTTGGGCTGCGAACCCTGCTATTGCCGAGATGGTTGCATGGGGAACGGTCGCCTTTGAATCGTTCACATATGAGACACCGTCGATCACCGCGACGGCTTCGACTCGGTGCGCCAGCCCGGTGAAGGATCGAGCGACCTCGGCAACTCCTTTGATCGTTGCTCCTAACGGGAACACGACCGCTGCGGCAGCCAGAACATTTTCGATATCGTGCGGAAACTGTCGCCAGAGATCCCCGACCGCTACCAACTCACCAACAGGTCCACAGAGCACACCGTCGAGCACGCGATAGTCGGCCTCGGTGTCGTGGGACGCCGCGAACGTAACCACATCGACACCGTTGAGCGGGTCGGATGGTAGATAGCCGAGAACGACATGGTCATCTGCGTTGGCCACCAGTGTCGCCCCCTTGGTGACCCGAGCCCAAATCTTTGCCTTGCTCAGCTCGTAACTGGCAAGGTCGTCGTGCACATCGAGGTGGTCGGGGCCGTAGTTGAGCCAAGCGGCAACCTTGGGCGAAAACTCTTTCGACTGGGCGAGACGAAAGGAGGATGCCTCCACCACAAATACTTCGGGAGCCGAGTTCGCGATGGCCTCCACCAGCGGAACCTCGCTATTGCCGCAGAGGTCGGCTGGCACGCCCGACGCATGCAACATCGCAGTCGCGAGGCTACAGACCGTCGTCTTGCCATTAGTCCCGGTGATGGCGATTATTGGCCGGTCGTCCCAGCGCTGAGCCAAGTCGAACTCTGAAATCGTCGGAACTGTGCAGGCAGCTGCTTGGGCAAAAACAGGATGGGATTCCGGCAGCCCTGGGGTTGGATGAACTGCATCTAGCTCTGGCATTAGCGCCGCCAGCTCCTGGCTGCTCGGCTTCGTCAGCAATGGCGTCGCGAGCTCGGCGGCGACTTCGATGGCTCGGTCGCTGGGTCGATCGTCTGCCAGAATTAGCGAGGCATTGCGGGTGTGCAACGCTCGGGCGACGGCCAAGCCGGTAACTCCAAGACCGAAGATCAGATAGCGCTTCCCCAACTCGGAAGTGGAGCCAACGTCGTGTTTCGCATCGGGTTGTTTCACGGCAGGGTCCGGGTCCAGTCCCAATAGAACAAGCCCACACCGACCGCAACACACATGCCGTGCAACAACCAAAACCTGATGATGATTCGGGTTTCAGGCCAGCCACCCAACTCGTAGTGGTGATGGATTGGCGCCATGCGAAAGAAGCGCTTTCCGGTCAGTTGAAAGCGGCCAACCTGCAAGATTACAGATGCTGTTTCGACTATGAACAGGCTTCCGATGAGCGGTAGCAGTAGATGGGTATTGGTGGCTAGAGCCAGCGCAGCGAGCCCGACGCCAATAGCGAGCGACCCGGTGTCGCCCATGAAGATCTGTGCCGGAGCGGCGTTCCACCATAAGAATCCGATCAGGGCACCGAGCATCGCCGCGCTCACCACGGCAAGATCGAGGGCGTGCACGACGCTGTAGTACGAATCGCCGTCGGCTCGTTCAAGGCTTTCGTTGCTGAATTGCCAGAACGCGATAATGACGTATGCAGCGAAGGACAGAATCCCTGCTCCCGCCGCCAAACCGTCGAGCCCGTCGGCAAGGTTCACGGCGTTACTCATCCCCGTTATCACCAACACGGCCCATGCCACCCAAAGCCAACGGCCAAGGTCGAAACCGATCGAATGCCAGGTCAGAAAGGAGACCTCGGTACGGACCGAAGTGAACTGCGTCATGAGTACAGCGAATCCAATCGCCACAGTCAACAGCCCGACCATCTTCGCACGCTTGCTGAGCCCCAAGCTTCGCTCGCGGACGACCTTGATCCAGTCGTCCATCAGCCCAACCAGGCCGCCACCGATAATGGCGAGCATCACCAAGATCCCGGTACGGGTGTAGATACCACGGTAGAGGTCACTCACCACGTACCCGAAGGTGGCACTCGAAACGATTGCGATTCCGCCCATCGTTGGGGTTCCGGCCTTTATCGCGTGTCCTTCAGGGCCATCGGCGCGAATCGGTTGACCAATCTCATAACGCTTCAGAACCTCTATGACTAGCTTGGTTCCGAAGATCGAAATAATCGTGGCCATACCTGCGGCCAGCAGCATGCGAATCATGTGGGGTCACCCCCTGATCGCGATCCAGCAAGCGCTCGTAACGCTTTGCTGGCCTCGTCATAGTCGTCAAACTCGTGGGCAATGTCAGCGATCGTTTGGGTTGCCTCGTGACCTTTGCCCGCTAGCAACACCACATCGCCGGGCTGCGCTTCGCCTATGGCAGCCGCGATCGCAAGCCGCCGGTCGGGCTCGATCAGCCACGGGGCAATAGCCATGCCGGCAACGATCTCATCGATTATCACCAGCGGTTCTTCCGATCGTGGATTGTCGGATGTGAGGATGACGATGTCGGCGCCCTCGGCAGCGGCTCGGCCCATCATCGGACGCTTCGTCCGGTCGCGGTCGCCGCAGGCACCGAACACCACAAGCAC
>CBERPN010000042.1:0-18849 GCA_965524675.1 uncultured bacterium | reverse complement strand
CTGGTTGTTCTCGAGCCTGGAAAACTTCTTGTGACCGTTGTTCGAGAATCTCGGCCCTCGAAGGGTCGGGTGATGTCATCTTTGTTAGACCGCTGACTTGATTGCGATTCCGGGGCTGGTCGAGCGGTCGAGTTCGCCGTCGGCCATGACGATGGTGCCGTTCACAAGAACCCACTTAACACCCTCAGAGGGAGTCTGCGGTGTTTCAATCTTCGATCGGTCGATAATCTCGGCCGGGTCGAACACCGTTATGTCGGCGTCGGCGCCCATCTGGAGTCGGCCCTTGCGGCGCATCGCTGGCGCTCCCGACTCCACCAACTGTGCGGGAAGGATGGTGAGCTTGGCTAGACCGGCCCGCATGTCCATCACTTCGAGATTGCGCACATACCTTCCGATCGTTCGCGAGAAGCAGCCGGTGCTGCGCGGGTGATTGTTGTGAGGACGTTCCAGAATCGCATCGCTGCCGATCATTACCCAAGGGGTGCGGAGTGCAGTGCGAATATCGTCTTCGCTCATGGTGAAGGCGGCGGTGAGCTTGTTGTCGCCAAATGCCTGCTGGTACGTGGTTGCGTTGAGACGTTCGGAAGTTCCGGCGACCTGAAGTTGCCCGTAATCGATGCCGTACTTGCTTTGCCAATCATCAAATCGAGGTGAGCGAAGGTAGGTCGCCCAGAAGCGGTAAGGGTATATGCATGCAGAGATCTTGTGTCCCGCCGATCGCCCTTGCTCTAGCGTGGCGATGGCCTCGACCATCCGGCCGGTTCCCCCCGTGCTGTTTATGTGTTCGACATGGATGTGCACGCCAGTCTCCTCGGCTACCTTGACCACTTCTTGCATGGCTTCGGCTTGGGTTCCCGGTGCGAAATCATCGGAGTAGCGGGCGTGCACACAGAGCGGCACGCCTAGCTCAGCAGCCAGATTTGCGTGCGCTGTGACCTCTGCCTGGTTGGCTCCAGGAGTGTATTCCGGCTGCATGTGGATACCGATAAGGCCAGCTTCAATATCTGAGCGGGCCCTTCCGATCAGCGACTCGACCTCATTAGCAGATGGTTCTTGATACGGCCCTAGGCTCGAAAACGTGTTTCGCACCGTGGCGTTGTCCGATGCCCCTCCGTAGTGAACCGGTGAGCCCTCTAGGCGATCCATTTTGGCGAAGAAGGCTTCGCCGAATGCGTCGACCCCGTGCATACACAGATTGGTCGTGACCCCGTCCTGTACTTTGAACCACTCGCCATACCCGTTTAACGGGTAGCTGAGAATGTCGATAAATCCGGGCGAGACAACAAGGCCGGCGGCATCGATGATGGGTGTGCTGGCCTGAAGCGGATCGAGACTAATAGCGGTGATGGTTTGTCCGTCGATCCCGATATTGGCGATCGCGTCGAAACCACTTTCGGGGTCGATCACGCGACCGCCGCTGATTACACGATCGTAGAGATGGTCATCCGCTGGTCGAGCGGGTGCTTGCGGTAGCGAAGGAGGGTCGGTTACCGGTGGGGTTGTGACAGGTGCTGGCTCTCCGGTCGAAACCGGAGCGGCGGGCGTGGCAACAAAGTCGACGTCGCTTACGCCGAGTTGGCGAAGCAGAGCGATGTTTGCGGCCCCGAATCCGAGACCAAACAGCAGCTTTCTGCGATCGATGGGTGGTTGCTCACCCGAGCTAGTTTCAGCCACGACACCCTAAGGTATCGGCGTTAGCGGGCCAACTCATGGCATTGGTAACCCCGGTGGTCGCTAAGCGCTTCCCATTCCACCGTTTTGGCTGCTGGTTCGCGTACCGTTTGGGTTGTCATGACCGCAATCGATTCCGAACCAACTATCGCCGATCCCGATCAGGCGGCGGCCTCAGAGTCGGACAACCGCTGGCGCTGGAAGTGGTTGCTTAGTGTCACAGCCGGACTCGTTCTGTTTGTGGGCGGCATCGGCGTCGGCGTGGCCTACGCCAAACGTGACCTTACGGTAGATCCGGTTTTTGCCGCAGGCGAGTTGCTGCTCGTCAAAGGATCGGTACTTAGCCGAGCGCTGCCCGAACGCACAACCGATCCCTATGTGGGCCTCGGCACCTGGGTCGACCGTTTCGACTATTCCCCGCCGTATACGGGCGAAACCCCGCCGGTATCGGCTTCCGATGTTCCGTTGATGGCGGCGCAGGGAGTTCGAACCATATATCTGCAAGTCTCACACAGCGCCGACCGTTCACCGGGCCCAACCGAAGACCCGTGGGTCCTTACCGAACTGTTGCTCGCCGCTCATTCGAACGATATGGCGGTCGTGGCCTGGTACCTCCCAAAGTGGGGCGACGACGACTTGGCCAAGGTGAAGGCGATGGCCGATTTTGAGATACTTGGACATCGTTTTGACGGAATTGGTATCGACATCGAATACAACCAGGGCGGGCTAGAACCGGCCGAGCGGAGTCGGCGACTGGTGCAACTGTCCAGGGCCACCAAGTCCTACGTCGGCTCAACCCCACTCGCCGCCATCGTATTACCCCCGGTGCTTACCGAGGTTGTAAACAGCGATTTCTGGCCCGAGTTTCCCTGGCCAGAAATTGCGCCCCTGTACGACGTTTGGATGCCGATGAGCTACTGGTCGTTCCGTTCGGAGTCATCAGGCTACAAAGACGGTTATACCTACAACGAACAAAGCACGCGGTTACTGCGAGAACTGCTCGCCGACCCAGAGGCGTTGGTGCACGGCATTGGTGGGATCGGGGCTGCTGATAGCGCCGCTGTTGTGGCTGGGGGAGAACCGCTCGCGGTCGTGGACGATCTCGAAGGTTTCGCTCGCTCGTTGAGCGATACCGGCTCGATCGGCGGATCGGTATATGACTGGGTGACTTTGGGACCGCTGGCGCGCGCAACCCTGGACGAGTTGTTTGCTAACGGCTCAGCGTCATCGCTACCAGCCCCCTAGGCCCCCTATGGCCTTGCCCCCAAGCAAGGCCTGCGATTAAGAGTTGCTTGGCGCGAGCAAAGCCTCGAGCACGTCGGCGAGTTGCTTGCCGACGTCGTCGCATAACAACTCGCCGACATCGCCCGCCAACTCACCCATCCAGGGCAGTACGCTCGGCGCCCATCTGCTGAACGAGCCCTCGTCGAACCAGGCCGCATCGCTCGGTTCGATGTCGGCGATGACGATCTCGTCGTCGGCACACAGCAGACGAAGCTGCTCCCAGTTGACCTGTCGTGCCAAGGTATTGGCGCGGTCGACTAAGGAATCGAGTGAATTCGACAACAACTGGGCGGCGGGGTGCAGTACCTCGATTTCGCTCCACGTCGATCGTTTTTCGAGCGGTTGGTCGAGCACATGCTCGAGGATCGCCGACAACCACATCGTGGTGAAAAGATGACTTGTCGAAGCTTCGCTTGGGGCTGGGCATGGCACACCGAGTGTGCGACGACACAGGTCGGGCAGGCGCCCTTCGCCTTGGCTGGGCATCGTGAGTACCTCGCCGTCGTCGTTTCGCAGTCGCGCGACCACGCTGCCGCGCCTATCGACAAGCGTTGCGATGAGCACCTTGGAGGATCCGTTGGGCGAATGTGCAGTTGCGGCGGCCACTACTCCGGTCGCCTGCCAGTGTGCTGGGGCGTCGAAACCCACTAACGGCAACAGCGGATCGTCCGAGGGCGGTAGCGCGGTAACTGCGACCTCAATAGCTGGCTCGGGTGAGTCGTTGTTGTCAGCGAGACCAAAAACAAATGGCTCGTCGTGAGGCTCGGCTAGAAAAAGTTCGAGAAGCTGGGCAAATGACTTGGTGGACTTGGTGGACTTGGTGGACTTGGTGGACTTGGTGGACTTGCTGGCGTGGGCCATGGCTGGTCTCCGAAAAGGTGTTGAGTAGAGACCGCCGATATGGCTCGGTGGCGAAGCCGGCATCAACCATTATGGAGTCGACCTGTGACACGCTCCTTTTACTAAGTGGTGCAACGCTCGATTGCGCTGGTCATAGCCGCTGCGTTGTGCGCGACTCCCACAGCGCTCAAGTGGATTCCGTCGGGGCCCAGCAATTCTGAGTCTTGCGCTAGGTCGGCGCCAAGAGTGTTGAGCTGGTCGGCGAGCAGCGCGGTAGCTAGCCACCAATCGCTGAGCCGCTCTTGGTATTGCGGGTCGATTTCATCGGAGTTGGGGAGATGATCGAGGTTCGACATCCAGGTTTGCCAGATGACACAAGTCTGCCCGCCCTCATCCAATGCCGCGACGAGGTCGATAGCGTCGCCGAGCACAGCGTTGTTTGAACGCCCCCTGCGGGGGTGATGGTCGTTGGTTCCGAACGAGAAATACACAACGTCGGCGTCGCGAGCAGCGTCGGCGAGTTCATCGATCGTACGCTCGGTCCAGGCTCCCGTTCCGTCACCGATGAGCAGGTCGTGCATCGAAGTGCCCGATACGGCGTGGTAGCCAACGATCTCAAATCCAGCTTCTAGAAGTGCCGAGCGGTATTGGTTAGCACCGAGAGCTACCAGCGAGTCGCCAACGATGAGCACCCGAATCGGACGCGGCGCTGGTCGAGTGGTGTTCGGCCTGACAATCGTGGTCGTCGGGACCTCGTCAGCTACCGGTTCGTCGCCACCACCGACAGCGCGATCATTTGGTAGCTGTTCGGGCGAAGCGGAATCGTTGGAGCCTGGTGAGTTGACTCGACCCAGCAGCGCCGAGCTGAACAGCAGTGTCAGCAGCGCGAGCACAAGCATTGCTGGGGCGACCTTGTGTAGGCCCGAAATCTGGTTTGTCGGCCGATCCGCCACACGGACTTGGATCGGCCAATACTGAAGCCCATTGAGCGGTAGTTAGTCACTAAGAGTGGTCTTTTCGCCCCCCGTGGTCACATGTATAGTGGCGAGAGTGGGTTTTTGGGGCTGGAAATTGCTGCGGTTTGCGGCGGCGATCATCGGGTTGCTCGCGACTCTGGCAACACCCGCCTACGCAGCGCCACTAGGCGATGTCCGGCTGTCGAAATCGAGCAGCGATGTTCAAATCGAATCGATTCTCGTCGTCGGCGACTCTATGGCCGGTCAACTCGCCGCGGGACTCCGCCAGCACCCAGCCAAGCCGCAGGTCGAGTTCGTGTTGTCGGTAGGTGCCCGCTACCAATCTCGCCAGTCGCTGGCGAAGTTGCGCGAGCACATAGAATCACGGCCTGTAGACGCCGTTGTAGTGATGTTCGGAAGCTGGGATGTGGCGTCGTTCGAGCCAGGCGAGTTCCGCAAGAACCTAGCATCGGGCGAGTATCGGCTGCGGCTCAGCGAATGGCGGGCTGCGATCGCTTCGGCCGGCGTTGCGCCCATCTGGGTAACAATGCCCGCCACCCGTGACATCACCTTGTCGCGCGACCTCGCCAGGGTAAACCGGGTTGTGCGGTCGGTAGCACGAGAGTTCGGCGATGAGGTGCTCGCTGCGGGCGACGTGCTCGACAATCGAAGACGGACGTTTCGTCGCAAGGTCTCGCTGCGGGGTGGCCGGGTTACGGTCCGGTCAGGCGACGGATTGCATCTGTGTGCGGCCGGAACTTTGCTCGTGGCCGACCAGGTGCTCAGCTCGCTGGGACGATCGCGCCAACTCCGTCCGCGGCGTCTAGTTCGAGCTGCGAAACAGAACTTTCTCGCCGGATCGAATTTCGATTCGCGCGGTTGCTAGCCGACTACCCCGACTCGGCGACGACTGTGAAGTTGGCCACCATGCCGCGGTCCTCGTGATCTGAAATATCGCAGAAGAGTTGGTACGTGCCTGGCGGTAGCTCACCAAGGTTTACAGATCCTTCAAGGCCGGGCCGAAGGTCGGTGCCGATCGCCCCGCCCTTTATTCCAACATTGTGTGGGATCTTGCCGACGTTTAGCGCTACCAATTCGACCTCGCCGGCGGTGACCTCGAGATCGCCCGCGATCGTGTAGTCGTCGAGCGTGACTCGGGCGATCGTCACATCTGACCCACCGCCGGTCAGAGCGAGAACACCGATCACTACAATTATCCCGACCAGCAGCACAGCCCCAGCGGCCAGCATGGTCTGGCGCCGTTTACGCGCCTGTGCCTGCTGAAACCGTTGCTCGCGACGTGACGGAGCCTTTGTCATGTTGGGCTTTCTACTAGCCGAGAGCTTTCGAGCCTAAGGCCAAAGGTCCCTATTCATTTCTATTTGCAAGGCCAAAGGCCCCGATTTCGGCGGATGCCCCCACAGCTGTGTCACACCCGGTCCATAAGGTGTTTCGTATCGCCTCCCTAGACTGTTGTGGCGAGAGAGGAACACCGTGAGCGAACGTAAATCAACCGAAACCAAGGCATTTGGCACCGGCCGCCGAGAGAGCCACGATGCGTCGGCATTTTATGACCGCTTCGTCGCCCCCGAGGTGTCGAGCGACGCCACGCTGCACGGGCCGGTCGCGGCCCTAGGTAGCGGCCGAGCCATTTGTGGCGACGCCCGCGACATGTCCGATCTGCCCGACAACAGCGTGGCGCTGGTCGTCACGTCGCCACCGTATTTCGTTGGTAAGGAGTATGAGCTAGCGGTTGCCGCAGCCGGTCCGGGCGAATCGGGAATTCCATCGACCTACCTCGATTTTCTCGACATGTTGCACCAGGTGTTTGCTGAGTGTGTACGGGTTCTCGAACCGGGTGGTCGAATAGCTGTCAACGTTGCGAACCTTGGTCGTAAGCCCTATCGCAGCTTGTCGGCCGATGTCATTGCGATCCTTCAAGATCAACTCGGATTGCTGCTTCGTGGTGAGGTCATCTGGCAAAAGGGTAAATCCGCTTCGAGCTCGTGCGCCTGGGGATCCTTCGCCAAAGCGGGCAACCCGGTGCTGCGCGATGTTACCGAACGAGTCATCATCGCCAGCAAGGGCCGATTTGATCGGGCTGTTCCGGTGGCCGAACGCAAACGCCGCGACCTGCCGCACGAGTCTTCGCTGGCCAACGACGAGTTCGTCGATGTTACGCGCGACGTCTGGGAGATCGATGCTGAATCGGCTAGCCGCATTGGTCATCCCGCACCATTTCCGGTAGAGCTCCCGCATCGCTTGGTCGATCTCTACACCTACAAAGGCGACATCGTGCTCGACCCGTTCATGGGTTCGGGTTCTACCCTGGTCGCGGCGGCACGGCGCGGACGGGTAGGCGTCGGCTACGACCTCGACGCCGAATACGTCGAGTTGGCCGAGCGGCGCGTCGAAGCCGAATACAAACGACTTTCGAGGATTCAAGAGGCCGAAAAAGCCGAACAGCAGACCTTCGAACTTCAAGTCGAAGTGATGCGACAGCTAACCCCCGACGAGCGCCAAGAGCACTTTCAGTCGCGCGCTGTTCGTCACGGTAAGAAGGCTCAAGACATCGCCCTGGCCCGTCTTGAAGAAGCGGGGTTCCTCGTCGAGGAGAAGGCGAGGGTTCCCAAGGTCGGCCTGCAATTCAACTTCAAAGCGTTGAGCGAAGATGCTGCCGGTGCTTGGTACGTCGACGTGTCGGGCGCGTTCACCACCTCTCGCCCCGGGCTCATGCGAACCGACACGCTTTGGAAGATGTTGGGTCGGCTGCACGTGCTAAAGAGCCACGACTCAAACGCCAAGGTCCTCGTTCTGACTTCAAACTTGCCCCGTCCTGGGAGTGAGGGCGACAAAGCTTTGCGAGCGGTTGGGCCAAACAGCGTGTTCGATGTTATCGAGCTATATGACCCCGAAGGCTTCGACCGCCTCAAGAAGTACGCCTCGGGGACCCTCGAGCCACAAGAGGGGTACTGGACCATAGACGAGTTGGCCGAAGCAGGTTACTGATGGACGGCGTTGCGTATGCCGTCGTTCACTCCGACCCACCCGACGTGTATCTGGCCGATACCGTCGACGTGCTTTCGCGGGTGTTGGCTCTTGAGGTAGTTGCGCGTACAAACCCCACAACCCTGCGACCAGGCGCGGTCGATTCACTGCGAACCGCGCTGCTCGAAGAACGCTGGGCCGACGCGTTGTCCGATTGGATCGACCTCACCGGAACGGTGGTCGACGTGTACACCTACCTGCACGTGTACTCAAACGAGCGCCTACCACCCGAAACCATTGGTGCCCAGCTCCAGTTTGCGCCATTGTTTCGAGACTAAACTGTTGCGAGACTGACGATATGCCTGCACTGCGCACCGAGATCACCGAAATCGTTACGGGGCTGGCGCTGCTCGGTTACCGCGAGCTCGATCATGCGCTGGGTGTGCGCCCGCGACTCATTAGCCATGTCACCGAAGAACACTTCGATGCTCTCGATGCTGAACGAGGTAAGGGCGGCCACGACGCCGAGTTCGAAACGGCATGGGCAAACGGCTTAGCGTTCGCCCGAGCCGATGATGGTCTTAGAGGTCGAGTCCCATGGAGTGTCGAGTGGAAGGGGCCACACAAACCCCCTGCGTACGAGCAGATTCCGGCCGACCTGCGGGTCGATCACGTGTATCTGATCAGTTGTAAGTATGGGTCGAACATCTTGTTCAACGGGTCGCCCGGAAATGTCTTTGACCGTCTGTTGGGCGAGCGAAAGGTCGATCGCAGCATCGATTGGTTTGTCGATGTTGCGCCCGAGCCATACCAAGAGCTTTACGATGCGTGCCGGTCTTGGGTGGGCGATTCCGAGCTTCCGGCAAGGGCCGCCGAGCTCGATAGTTCGGGGCGAGCTGTTCTCAAAGCGGCCTTACCCAAAGGCAAGGCATGGCCCGACGAACTCTCCGAGCCGTATCACTGGTTCGTAAACGCGGTTTCTCAGCAATCGGCGCAACGCTGGAAAGACCAGCTCACCACCAAAGCGATCGAGGAGGAGATGCTCTGGCGTCTACTCCGACTTCAGGCCGCACCATATTTCGTACTCGGAGCGTCCCTCGACGGAGTACCGCTGCGGTACCGGGTCGGAACACCATGGGACTTTCGCGACCGGTTCCAGATCAAACGCTTCGATGTCTGGGCTGATTCGGTGGGCCAGCCGTTAGTTCGTTGGCGCGCCGACGTGAACGCCAGCGACGGACCTTCACGAAGCGTGGAAGGCCACGTTGAGGTGCGTTGGAGCCACGGCCGGTTCGGCAGCGCACCCGAGGCCAAGGTGTACCTCGATACTCCGCACCACCATGTCGCTGGCTATTTCCCAATCGAGTGAATGACGAATCGAAAGTCGCTTCCTCAGAAGGGATCGCCCGGTTGCGGTGGATCGTTCCGGTTGCGATTGCCGTCGGACTAGCTCTCATGTGGGTTGCTCCAAAGGATTGGTCGGCGGGACCCGGGCGAATCGAGGTCCGCTACCAACACGAGCGTGCGGTATCAATCCCAATTCAGTTCGGATCTACCGACGCAGTGTCTGCGGTAGCCGAAGTCGGCTCGGCAAGGATCGAGGTGCTCGCTCTCGACGGCTTTGGAATCGGCGAACCGGTCAACGTAGAGATCCGGGTTGACGACTCGGAGCGGACGCCAGAGGTTGAAGACTTAGCCGTCACGCTGCTCACACCCGCTGGGACGAATGAGATTGTGCCGGTTAGCTCCGGCGACGGCAACCGGTTCAGTGCGTCGCGGCGGCCTGTGAAGGGTTCGGCTGTGGTGCTTGGGCTGCTGGGCGTAGCGATGGTGCTGTGGCTTACCGAGGTGGTTCCACTGTTCGTCACCTCCTTGCTGATCCCGATTGTCTTGGCTGTCGCCGATGTCGGATCGGCAACGGACGCGCTGGCACCGTTTTTCGATCCAATTATCGTGCTTTTCTTTGCCGGATTCTTGATGGCGGAAGCGATGCGTAGAGCCGGACTGGATCGCTTAGTGGCGGTTACGATCGTCGATGTAGCGGGCGCTGGCCCGGTTCGCCTGTACGCGACTTTGGTATTTCTCGCGGCGCTGATGTCGATGTGGATGTCGAACACTGCCGCGGTCACGGTGCTTTTGCCGATTGCGTTGGCAGTAACCGAACCACTCGAGTCGCGCAGCTACCAGAAGGTGGTCGTATTGGGGATCGCCTACGCGGCAACGATTGGGGGAGTCGGTAGCGCAATAGGCACACCAGCGAACCCGATGATGATCAGCTTTGTCGAAAAGCTCACTGGCACCGAGATCTCCTTCGTTGGCTGGTTTGGGTTCGGGTTGCCGATGGTCTTGTTGTTCTTGCCACTAATGGCGCTCTATCTGTGGCTGGTGAGCGGGGTCGATCCACCCGGTGAGCGATTTCGACACGCCGCGGAGGTGGCGCATGAGCAGCGTCGATCCGCGGGGCACTTGAGACGTGATCAGCTAGAGGTCGTGGCGGTGTTCGGGGCGGTGGTCGCGCTCTGGCTCACGCAGGGTTGGCACGGCCAGAACACTGGGATAATCGCCCTCGGGGGAGCGGTTGCTATGTTCGTTCTTGGTCGGATTGAATCAGATGATCTGGCAAAGATCTCGTGGCCGACACTGCTCACGTTTGGTGGAGGGCTGACGCTGGGCACATTTATGGTTACCTCGGGCACATCGGACTGGCTGGTAACCCAGCTGGAAGGAGTCTCGGGCTGGCCAGACCTGCTTGCGATAGCGGTGGTAGCTGTTCTTAGCCTTGGGCTCACGACCGTGGCATCGAACACCGCTGCGGCGGCCACCCTGATCCCGCTCTCGATTCCGCTAGCGGGGCTGATCGGAATTGAACCAGTACTGCTGGCCGCGGTTGTGGCAATTGCAACGTCGGTTGACTTCGCTCTCGTTATTGGAACTCCACCGACGATGCTGGCCTACAGCACCGAGTTGTTTACCGTTCGAGAAATTCTGAAAAAGGGGGCTGCTCTCGATGTGGTCGGAATCGCACTTCTGGTACTCATAGTCGTTCCGATTTGGCGGCTGCTAGGACTGGTCTAGGGTCCTTGTCGATAGCGAGCTGGGCGGTCTGCCAGCGTCGTAGTACAAGCTGTCGGGTTACTCGAGCATCGCTGGCCACATACGCTTGGCGCTCGGCATTGCCGAGGAGGTGGATCGTTTCGCGATCGACCTCGATGGGATTGAGGCCGAGCAGCCTCGCCATTGGCTTTAACCCGCATGGCAGGCCCAGCACCGCTCCGGCATCGCTACGAAATACCCGGTATCCGTCGAGGTGAGAATGTTGGTGCCAGCTAGCGCGATAGGAACCCTTGTGCCCTGGCAGCGGATCGTTGTGGCTAACGATCTTTGGATCAAGCTGGATCCTGAGGCCAAGTTCTACCCCTGCCAGCGCCGCCCGGTCGGACAAAAAGGGCAGGTCGAACCCTCCGCCGTTCCACGTAATGAGTATCCCTGGCGCTAGCTCGACCATCAGAGCATCGAGGCGAACGAGCAGACTTGACTCGTCGCCCTCGAGCACCCACTCGTCGGTTTCACTAACAACCGCGACCGAAACTACCGCAGCAACGCCAGGGTCAAGCCCATTGTCGGTTGTGTCGGTCTCGATGTCTAGGCCGTACAAGGGAGGCGTGTTGAGGTGAACGATGGTCAAACCTTACGCACCACTAGTGACATGAACCGCAACCAAAGACCGTCCCAGTAGACAATTCGCTCGCGCCGCTATGGTCGCGAGCTATGGATTGTGCGTTTTGTTCGATAATTGACGGCTCGGCCTCGGCCCACATCGTGATCGATGACGAACACACGCTGGCATTTCTTGATGTTAGGCCGCTATTTCCCGGCCATATTTTGCTGGTGCCGCGCAGCCATTACGAGACTCTCGCCGACCTTCCAGTCGACTTGATCGAGCCGTTGTTTGCTAGGGCCCGGCGCCTCTCGTCACTAATGGTGGATGCCCTTGAAGCGGAAGGATCCTTTGTGGCCATGAACAACACGGTGAGCCAAAGCGTGCCGCACTTGCACGTCCACATTGTTCCCCGCCGAAAAGGCGACGGGCTAAAGGGATTCTTTTGGCCCCGCAACAACTACGACAACGAAGCCCATGCGGCCGACACCGCACAGTTGTTGCGACGCGCCTGGGAAGTTGGAGACTAGCTTTAGCAGGGTGCTGCTAGCGGTTGCGGGTGAGGTACGGCACGGCAAACGCAGCAACCCCGACCAAGCCGAGTAGCACGTAGACCCACTGCCCGTAGAGCACTGCAGGCACAAGCAGGGCGAGCATCGCCAGCACGGCTAATCCGCGGGTGAGTTTCATGCCGGTCCTGCTCTCAGCCCTGTTTGACGAAATTAACTTCGAACACGGTAGGCCAGAACTTGCCCGTGAGCAGGAACGTGCCGGAGTCCTCATCAAAGGCGATGCCGTTCAAGATGTTGCCGGCTCCGCCGAGAATTTCTTTGAGAGGCGAGGCATCGATTGTCGAAACGATGTCTCCGGTCACGAGGTCGATGCGCACGATGAGGTTGGTGGTCCAGACGTTTGCATAGGCGTAGCCGTCGACGCACTCGAGTTCGTTAAGGCGGAGTTCCTCGTCGCCGTCGTGAATGACCGGAAGCTGGCTCAGAACCTCGAATGTCTCAGGGTCGCGAAATGTCAGGGTTTGCGATCCATCGGACATCACGAGGCGAGAATCGTCTAGGCACAGCCCCCAACCCTCGCCGGTGTAGCCAAACGTTTCGTCGAGCGTGAAACTGTCGCGGTCGTAGACGAACGCTTTGTTGTCTTGCCATGTGAGCATGAAGATTCGATCGCCCACGAGTTCGATGCCTTCGCCGAAGTACGGCTCGCCAACCAAGATCTCGCGCAACACTTTACCGTTGCGGGGGTTGACCTCACGTAGTGTCGTTTCCGAGACATCGAAATCTCCGGTGCTTTCGAATAGCCGCCCGTCTTCGATTAGCAGGCCTTGGGTCCACGCACTTGGGTCGTGATCGAAGCTGCTGAGGACCTCGACTGTGAGTGCCCCGAATGCAATCTCGGGCACCCCCGAATCAGGTTTGGCTGGGGCGCGACGCGAGGCGGGTAGCGATGTGATCGAGACAACCTCGGGTGGCGTGCCCTCGCGACTGTTGTCGCTGAGATCGAGACCTTCGCAAGCACCAGCGAGCAAGGCGAGCGTCAGAGCGGTGATGAGTAAGCGCATGGTTCCTACCAGTGTGCCAAGCAAATGGCCCGTTGAGAGCGCGACCGGCCAAAGACGCGGCGGGATTGGGAGTTCGATTGCGCTACTGGTACCTTCGGCCTTGGGCGTACAGGGAGTAGTATTTGTGGGCGCAGACTCGGGCGAGTCAAAGACTGAGAGCTGGACCGGTCGCGACGTGCGCGACGTCATCCGAGGCCTCGAACGAGACCTTGTCGTCGCGAACCGGGAACGGCTCGCTCGCGAGCTAGAGCTCCCCGTCAGCCACGCTGAGTTGCGCTTGCTGCGTGTGCTTCGCATCGTGGCGTTGGTCGCAACGGTGATGATGTCGCTAGCAATCGTGGTTTTGTGGAGGCACAATGCAGTACTCGCAATGGCGTTGATTCCAGTCTCGCCCGTGCTTCTGTTAGGGCTGGTGCTCGGCTGTGAGCAGATCGTTACCCGCGGCAATCGCTATTCTGCCAAGCACCCCTAATTCCCTGCCACGAGCTTGGCTCGGGGTGTCAGGCTAGGCCAGCAGAGCTTCGTTACGATTTAGCCACCAGTCGGCGATGGGGCCCAAGACAGCTACCAGTAGGGTTGCTGCCGCAATGCCAGCGATATTGCCATAGCCATCGCTGAGTGAGACCGACCGCGAAGCTGTGACCTCGCCTTGTAGCAGCTCGAATACTGCGCTGATAGCGATCATTGCCGTCGCGATGATCGGCAACCAGATCCTGCGGCGGAGCCCAAGACCAATACCGAACATCCCGAAGCCCCAAATGGCGGCGTGGCCAATCTGATCCTGTTCAAAGGGCACGGTCGGGCGATCGAGGTCGAACACAGCCGCTATCTGATGAGCGTACGGTGCCAGGGCGGTACGGATGGTGCGAAGTGCTCCTGGAGCTGAATCCGACAGCGAGAGAACCGTAACCATGAGTGCAAAGCCAATCGCGAAAAAGAAAAAAACTGTTCGTCTTTGTCCAACGGTTGCCATGGTCCTAAGCATACGGCGCGTACCTCGCCAAGGTAGATCGCTGGCCAAATCCCGCACACTTCGTGCACGGGATCTTCACAACTCTTGTTGGTTCCTCTGTGGTGAGTGCTACTTCTTCTCTTTGCGCACTATGTCGCGGAGTCGATCGAACTCGGAGTCTGACATCAGCGGTGGCGGTGGAATTTCAATTCCATCGCACAAGAAGGCGACATTTGCGCGGGTAGCCGCGACCCCGGGAGGTTCGCCGGTGGCGAGTAGTCCCCAGCGCTCGCCAGAATCACTGCGAAGAATCGTGAGGGGGTCGTACTCGTGGGGTTCGCCAAGATCGTTGAACTCGATAAAGTACCGCAATGCCGCCTCATACTCCCGCTTTACCTGAGGAAGCGAGTAGTCGATTGCCTCGACGTAGAACTCTTCGGCAAGTTGCGGAATCTTTCCGGGATAGACAAACTCGGATTCGGAACTGGCGATGAACTCCAGTGCCCGGTCACAGAGCAGTCCGATCGAACCGAGCGCGCTGGAGATTTGAGGACCAGGAGCAACAGTGCTTGTTGTGGATGTCGTAGAGGTGGTAGTGGGCGTGAGCTGTGCCCGATTCGCTGCTGCGCTGGTTTCCTCGGTGCCATAGTCGGCGATTCGGACGAACAGCAAGCCGATGATAATCGACACGACGACAACCGAAATCAGGCCTCGCATTTCAGGTAATATCATTGCTGCAATTCAGGCATTGTCATCGTTGCACCCTGGGTTCATCGTCATCAGCGTATTGCCGAATTCGGCCAATGCTGCTTCACCTAGACAACAAGGCGTTGCCCGTAATCAGTATGGCTCGTGAGCCGAATGAATCATTCTCACACTCCTTTCCGCTCAATGGCGCGGATCGAGCGCGTTCGTGTTGGATTGGGTCGAGAAACTCCGACAAAGTAGAGGGTGCTGATGCAAGCGTTTAACCGCTTGCTCACGGCCCCAAAGAAAAGATCTTCCCCGCAAGGAGCGCACATGTCAGTCGCCGCCCAACTCGAGTCACAATTCGGACTAACCGGTGTGACCCTGAAGTCAGGTCTGTCTCAGGACGAACTGTTCGCCGAGGCCCTCGCCAACGATCGCGGCCGAATCAGCATCGATGGGCCCGACACCGAGCACAAGGCGTACGCTACCGCACTTGGTGCCGGTGGCCCTTTGGTCTACTACACCGACCCCACGTGCACGGGCAGGCCAACCCAGGACACATTTGCAGTTGCCCGCGCCGAGGTCGAGGACACGATCTGGTGGAAGTCCGATTTCAAAAAGTTTGATCCGGCGGCATTCGATGCGCTGCTGCCGAGAGTAATCGAACACCTCAACACAGTTGCCGGAACGTTGTACACCACCGATGTGTTCTGTGGTTGGGACCCAGAGTTTAGCGAACCGTACCGATTCGTTGGTGAGTACGCCACACACGCTTACTTCTGCAACATCATGTTTCCAAAGAACGTCCGCGACGATTCCGATCGCGCCGAACACGGTTGGACCTTGATAAACGTTCCATCATTTCAGTGCGATCCCGAGCGCGACGGAACGGCCTCAAACCGGGCAGTGATCATGGACGTCGTGAACCGGGTTGGTCTGGTTTTAGGTCGGGCCGACTACTGCGGCGTGAACAAGAAGACGATGTTCACCATCATGAATTTCGTGCTGCCCTCAAAGGGTCAGCTTTCGATGCATTGCTCGGCCAACATCGGCGCCGGCGGCGACAGTGCCATTCTCTTTGGTCTCTCTGGCACGGGCAAAACGACTCTGTCGGCCGATCCCGATCGTGAACTGATCGGTGACGACGAGCACGTCTGGACAAGCACAGGAGTCTCGAACTTCGAGGACGGCTGCTACGCCAAGTTGATCGACCTCTCCAAAGAGAACGAGCCGGTTATCGCCGCAGCGTTGTCGATGAAAGGAACCCTCATCGAGAACGTGCCACCACTTCCGGGTATAGCTATCGCTGACACCGACCCTCAAGAGCTTGACTTAACCGATGGCTCGGTCACCGAGAACACGCGCTTCGCATATCCTTTGAGCTGTAACCCTGGTGTTGCCGAAGGTGCAAAAGGCCCGCATCCGCAGACCATCGTGCTCCTAACCGCCGACGCGTTCGGCGTTCTTCCGCCGGTGTCTATTCTCAACACCGATGAGGTGATGTATCACTTCGTAACGGGATTCACCTCCAAACTCGCAGGTACCGAAGTTGGGATCACCGAACCGCAGGCAACTTTTAGTTCTTGCTTTGGTGCGCCATTCATGTCGCATAAGCCGTCGGTGTACGCAGAGTTGTTGGCCGCCCGCATGGCCGAGCACAAGACCCGCTGTGTGCTGCTCAACACCGGCTGGTCGGGAGGCGGGTATGGAAAAGGCGAGCGCATGTCGCTCAAATACACCCGTGCGCTACTCGACGCTGCACTTAACGGCGATTTCGACGGGGTGGAAACCGAGGTTCAGCCGATTCTTGGATTGGCTATGCCCACCACTTGTGCGGGTGTCCCCGACGAGATCCTCAACCCTCGCAACACCTGGGATGACCCAGCGATGTACGACGAGGCAGCCACTTCGCTTCGCGACATGTTCCGAGCCAACTACGACAAGAACAACTACGAAGAACTCGGTATAAAAGCCGCCATGTAGCCCGTTTGGAGGTGGCGGCGCAGATTTGTGCGCTAGTTGGTGGTCGGAGTTCCCATGTCGACCTCTGAGCCCATATGAATGCGAGCGGCTAGGCCCTGGTCGTCTATCTCGAACTTTACCCGCTGGCCTTGGCGCAGCATTCTAAAGATCGAGCCTTCGAGCGCGCCTAGTGCGAGGTCGTACTCGGCGAAGTCGGTGTCGCACAGTACTATCCCGTCGCCGGTGCTGGGATCATAGGATTTGACTACGCCCTGCATTGGATCAGCGGACTGCTTTCTCGACCTTGCCAGCCTTTAGGCAACCGGTGCAAACGTTCATCCGTTTGGTTCCACCGTTTACCTTTGTGCGAACCCGCTGGATGTTTGGGTTCCAGCGGCGATTGGTGCGCCGGTGGGAGTGACTGACATTTTTTCCGAATTGTGGCTTCTTGGCACACACGTCACATACTGCTGACATCTTCAACACACCTTTAGGACCGGGACTATTCCGGTAGTAGCAACTACGAACAGCCGACCACTCTACCTAACTGGCGCCGCAGCCCCCACGTCGGGCAGCGCAAGCTTGGGTGTCGACGAAGAAAGCTCCGTCACCGGAGTTTCGCCTTGCGCCGTGATGTCGGTACGATCCGCCCCGTGACAAACGGGGGCAAATTCGACGCGGACGTGTTGCGCGACTCGATGGTCGCCTATGGCGCGGCGCTCGAACACCATCGGGCAACCATTAACGCCCTTAACGTTTACCCGGTTCCCGATGGCGACACCGGCACCAACATGGCGCTCACAATTGGGTCGGTCGTGGCCGAACTCGACAGCGCTGGTCCAGACATGGCTGCGGTTTGCGCGGCCATTGCGAAGGGTTCGCTGATGGGTGCTCGGGGTAACTCGGGTGTGATCTTGTCGCAGCTACTTCGCGCTATGGTCGGCGAACTGGACGTCGAAAGGGTAGACGGCGAAGATCTAGCGCGGGCCCTTACAGCGGCCGCGGTGGCGGCATACGGCGCCGTTGGGAATCCGGTCGAAGGAACCATTCTCACGGTCGCCCGCGTGGCGGGTGAAGCAGCTGTTGCCGCCGACTCTAACGATGTAGTCGAGGTTCTCGACGCCGCTCGAACCGGTGCCGCTGATGCGCTCGACAAGACGCCCGAGATGTTGCAGGTGTTAGCCGACGCAGGGGTGGTAGATGCAGGTGGAAGTGGCTTCTTGCTGTTTCTCGACGTGCTGCTGCACGTGGTCGATGGGCGAGCGATCCCCGAACCAGCCATCATCGAGCCATTGGACCTAGGTGCGATCTCTTTGAGCTCGGACGCCGCCGCCAAATCGATCGCCGACCTCAAATATGAGGTGATGTTCTTCCTCGACGCTGCCGACGCCTCGATCGCAGATTTCAAGGCCGCGTGGGCCCAGATTGGTGATTCGATAGTGGTAGTGGGCGGCGATGGCCTCTGGAACTGCCACGTGCACTGCGACGATATTGGCGCCGCGATCGAGGCAGGGATTGAGGTTGGTCGCCCGCACGGAATTCGGGTTACCGATCTGATCGAAGAGCTTGAAGAGAACGCTTGGGTACAGGAGGCAATGGGTACCTCTTCGATGCCTGCCGATGGTCGAACCAGTGCGGTTGTGGCGGTGGCCGTCGGCGATGGGGTTGTTGGAATCTTCCGCTCGCTAGGCGTAGCCAAGGTCGTTGTCGGAGGCCAGACCATGAATCCCTCTACCGCCGACCTGCTCGCAGCGGTCGAGTCGGTAGCGGCTTCGGAGGTGGTGCTACTTCCAAATAACAAGAACATCGTGCCGGTGGCCGAGCAGGTCGACGCACAAACCGACAAGACCGTTCGGGTTCTTGGCACTCGTAGTATCGCTGAGGGTTTTGCGTCGCTGTTGGCGTATGACCCCGAAGCCACGGCGGAACAAAACCTGGCCGGAATGGCCGACGCAGCCGACGCCGTAGCGGCAGGTGAAGTTACCCAGGCCATCCGCGATTCCAACAGTGACAGTGGGCCGGTGAGGGCAGGCGACTTCATCGGAATCGGAGCAGGCGGAATCCGCTCGATCGCCGCCACCGTTGTCGAGGCAGCCGTCGACTTGCTCGATGATATGATCGACGAAACCCACGAACTGGTCACGATAATCTCGGGTGCCGACGCAACCGAGGCCCAAGTAGTTGCGATCGTCGGTTGGCTCGAGGCGAACCGTCCAGATGTCGAGGCCGACACTCACTTTGGCGGCCAGCCTCTGTACCCCTTCTATTTCGG
>CBERPN010000041.1:0-18955 GCA_965524675.1 uncultured bacterium | reverse complement strand
TCCCGTTTCTCAGCGAGGCCCAGATGCAGACCGACGATGCCCTGGTTACCGACCTGGTACTCGACTCCTTGCGTGATTCGATTGAGCACCCAGAGCTACGCATCTTCTTAGACCTGCTGGCCGACAAAGACCGCGGCTACTGGTGTCGCCACGGACTGGTCGACAACGCCGATAACCCACGGGCCGCATATCGAGCACTGAAGTCGATCGGCTAACCCGAAATTGCGGCCAGGATGGAATTACGAGCTTAGCTTGTACGATTCCGCTTCCAGATACACCATCTCGATCGACGTCTCGAAGTAGCCGACGCTTGAAGCGCGGTCGTTCAGGTTCGCTTCGACGGCCGCAAAGATTTCCTCCTCGTGTTCTGCTGGCAGCACGGCCTGCCAGCCTTCAAGAAAGTATGCGCAAAGCCCGTGATTGAGCAGCGCCGTGCCATCGGCGAACCTCATCTTGAAACGCTCAGCGATGGTGCGTGCAATCTCAAAACCGGCACCGGTGAGGAGATCCTGAGTCGACTCGACAGTGCCGCGATGGCGTTCCTGTTGATCGATAGCTCGAATCGAACCGGGGGCAACGTCAGCGAGAACCTCGCGAATAGCGTCGTAGACTTCCGGCATCGTCCCGGTCGGGTTTGTAGTCAGCGCTATGCGGCCGCCAGGCCTCGAAACTCGAAACGCCTCGCAAGCGGCGCCCACCGGGTCGGCGAAGTTGTTGATCCCCAGATTCGAGGTAATCAGATCGAAAGACTCGTCGGCGAAGGGAAGGCCGGCGGCATCGGCAAGCTTCAGTTCGATATTGGTGAGCTGATGATGCTCGATCTTCATCCGAGCCATGTCGAGCGCGCCCTGCCACACGTCGACTCCGGTGAACCGGCTCGATGGGCCGTGAAGCATTGCTAGCTCGATAAGGGGAAAACCGGTGGCGCAGCCGAGGTCGAGCCCAGTGATTGAGGGTCGGATTTCGAGATGGTCGAGCATCAGCAAACCGAACCTCGAGGACCAGACAGTTAGCTCGTCATACACTGGCGCGATCTCATCCATCTCCGATGAAATATGTCGTTTCAGGTAGCCGGTCATAGGCATACAGCCTAGTGGCTAGTCAGCGCCCGTCTATCGACAAATGCGAACGCCAGAACTCCACAGAGCAGATAAATCGATGCTTCAAAGTTGAGCAAGGCCGCTAGCTCGACCACGTCGATAAGGACTCCCGCCGCCACAGCACCGACCGCTGTGCCGAATGCGTTGAGCGCACCAACAACTCCGATTACTCGACCCAGCGTTCCCCTAGGAGCGAGTTGTTGCAGCGTCGTCATCATCCCTACCTCGAGGACCGAAATCGGGAACCCCGATACTGCGGCAAGGGTCAAGTACAACCAGATATTGCTGCTCAGATTCACGGCATTCCACAACACGAGCGACATCGCGCCGGTTCCCAGATAGCCAACCACAATCATGCGCCTTGGCAGCAGGGCTTTCACTCGCGTTGAGATAAAGGCTGCACCTACTATCGCTCCAACTGCCATCGCACCTCGGATGTACCCCACCTCAGCTTCGCCCCCACCGAGCGATTCGACCACAAATGCCAAGAACAAGATGAGAAAGAAGCCTTGAGCCACGTGTCCCAGCGACAGCACCGCAAGAACTGCGGGCAGTGGACCCGAGCGACGAATTGCGCGAAGACCATCAATCACCCCCGCACTCGGCGCCTCGAGGACCGCGTCGTCGATTGGGCGATTCGATGTGTCGGTTCGAATCAGCGACACGGCGACCGCTACGGCAAGAAAGCTCAGCCCATCGATCAGCACCACCGCATCAAGACCGCCAATCGCAACCACCACACCCCCAAGCGGTGATCCCACGAGGCGGGCAAGGCTCTTGCTGGTTGAGTTGGCCGCGTTCGCCACCGCTAGTTGCTCGGAGGGAACAACCCGCGGCAGTAGCGCAACGCTCGCGGGATTGTTGATCTGGGTGAGCAACGCCTGGACGGCGAGCACAAGGTAGGCGGGCCAAACCCGCTCCGCGGAAACGGCTAACAACGGCACGAGCGTGATCGCCTGCAGCAGGTTTGTCGCCACCAGAGCCCGACGAAGATTCCAACGGTCGATCAGGCTGCCGCCGATCGGGCCAACCACGGTAGCAACCACAAGCTCTACTACGAACAGAACTGCTGTCGCCGACCCGGAGCCGGTCTCTATGAAGACGAACACCGGCAACGCGATCCGCAGCAACCAGTCGCCCGTATCGTTGACGAGTCCGCCGAACCACACCAGGCGAAACTCGCGCATACGCCAAGGCGAAACGTCTGCCTCGCCAGTCCTGTCCACTACAAGTCGGTTCGCGCAAACGCGTCGATCGCCATGCGCACCGTGACCGCATCTCTGGGTGCATCGACGCGACCGGCGGATAGGAACGGACGTATGAGGGCATCGAGCTCTCGGCCGAGGTTCTCCAGCTCCTCGACACTCAGCATCAACGTGTAGCTCGAGAACATCGCGGCGTCCTGCAATCTATGGTCGAGGCTGTCGCTGTGACTCAGATAATGGAGTGCGAGACGGAGATTCTCTTCCAAGCCGGTGGTGGCAAGGGCTTGTCCTGCGGCGGTCTCGGCCGGAGTCCGATCTTTGGCACTGCCACCGAAGTGGAATCCGGCTGAGCTGGCCGTCCAGCGACGAGTCCTTCCGTCGACCCCCTTCGCAGCGGCCGAGCGCTCGACCAACCCGAAGGTCTCCAGATGGCGAAGGTGATAGCTGCACGACGACGGCGTCGCATCAACAACTTCGGCGCACTCGGTGGCGGTGCGCTCGCCCGAACCCATCAACAGTTGAAGAATCGACAGTCTGACTGGGTGAGCCAAAGCGGCCAACACCCTGATGTCGGTGATCGTGACTCGGCCGTCGTCGGGGGTGGAAGCCATACCGGTTCTCCAAACTATGAAGGGAATGCTTCACAGTCTATTATGACTCCGGATGAATTGTCAAAGAAACCCTTCACATTCCTCCATCGCAAGCACGGGTTCCCGAAATTGCGGCGATTTTGCATACTGAGCGTGCCTGATCGCCGCCAGAACGATTGAGCTAGTCGTTGGCTTCGCGGGCTAGCCGTGCTCGCTTGTCGGCCAGAAGTTCTCCACCGGCCATGAAGTCGGTGGCTTCGAACTCATCGATCCAGACACGAACCGATTCCCGCGGCGCTCCAATGTGCTCGGCCATGGCGTCGGTTATGGCATCCATCAAGGCTCGCTTTTGCTCGGGACTCCTACCTTTTGCCATATGGACGTTGACCAGCGGCATTAGGAGTCTGCTGACTTGTCGCGCCTAGCTTGAGCGTCGAGATGCAGCTCCTTGAGCATCTCGGCCTGTGGGCTATAGCGCATCGAGCCACTCTCGATCCACTGGGTAGCGAACTCGGCGCCGCGGCCAAACTTGGAACGTTCGAGCGGTAACTTGATCAGCTCGTGAGGCTCACGGACAACAGCGGTTGGATCGCGACCTTCGGCGGCAGCCTCGATAGCTTCGCGGTACATGCGACGGCATGCGATCACGCCAAGGTCACTCTTGGTGATCATCTCCGTGGTTCGGTCGGCAATCTCACCCTGGGTAACCCAAGCCATGATGTCCTGACCCTCGATGTAATCGACGATGTGTTCACCCTTTTCATCAAGCCACTGATACTCGTAGTCGACGATCGGCGGATCGGAAGGGAGTTCGGCCCCTTCGGGTGCGTGCACCGTGTAGAAGAGCAGCCAAGTATGGGTGTCGTCGATGGGAACGCGAATCTGCATTTGGAAGACGCCGTTGCCGCCGACCCACATCTTGTATGGGAACACCAACGGGTGGCCGATCTTCCAGTCGTCGCTCTCCTCGTCCTGGCCAACCAGTAAGCGCCGTTTGATGATGCCGTGGTCGAATGTATCGAATGCAACCTTTTCGTGCTTGTTAGCACTGAAAGCGCTCGGCATTTCCATGCCCTTTTGGGTTGCGATGAACTCGAAGTAGTTCCCGTGAAGAGCTTCGACGTGATACGGGTCAACCGCATTTTCCATGACCTGCAACCAGTTGCAAGGAATCGTCGACCAGCCGATGTCACGAATCCCATCCATGACGTACGCCTCATAGCGCGGCAGCTCTGGGGCTGGCCCGTCACCCACATACACCCAAATCAGTCCACCTAGCTCTTGGGCCTGGCCCGAGCGGATTCCGCAGCGCCTCCGGAACTCTTGCGACGAGTCGGGCTCGGCCAAAATTTCGACACAGGTTCCCTCGGCATCGAACTTCCAGCCATGGTAGCCGCAGCGCAACCCACCTTTCTCGACGATGCCGTAGGCCATTGAGGCTCCGCGGTGCGGGCATCGCTCGGCAACAATGCCATATTCGCCGTCGGGCATCTTGAACACAGCCCATTCTTCGCCCAGTAACCTCGCCTTCTTCAGCGGAAACTCATCTAGTTCGCGGGTTAGCGCGACGGGATACCAGTAGTGACGAAGCGCGCCGCCCATCGGCGTTCCCGGGCCGACTTGGGTCAGCTGATCGTTCTCTTCTCGGGTCAACATGGCAACCTCCCGGCTACTCGATTTTGGTAACTGTTCCGGCGCTTCCGTCAACGCGAATCATGTCACCGGTTTGAATTTCTACCGTGCCGAACCCAGTGCCAGTAACCGCTGGAACGCCGTACTCGCGACACACGATGGCCGCATGGCTCATCATTCCGCCAATATCGGTCACACATGCCCGGATCTTGGGAAACACCGGGGCCCAACTCGGAGCGGTAATCGGCGCGACGAGAATCTCGCCATCCTCAATGTCGTTAATGTCCTCTGGCTTAAACACCACGCGTGCAGGCCCTTCGGCAACGCCAGGTGAAGCGGCCATCCCGCTAAGACCGTCATCGTCCTCCTTGCCCGATCCGAGCCAGTTCTGCACCGAGTCGCTGGTTATCCCCCACAACATGATCGTGAAAGGCTCGGTTACAACTTCCGGCGGCTCGCCGAGCGCCTTTGGCGGCTTCCACTCCGATAGTTTCTGCACCAATTCCCGCCGCCGCACGATCTTGGGTCCCCAATAGGTAGGAGCACCAAACGGAGCGTTCACGGCCCAATTGGAGTAGTAATCCCATAGCAGTTCGTCGACTTCATCGCGTCGGAAGTAGAAAATGTCGTCGCCTGCGGTGGTCAGCCCCGCCGTAGCCAAGGTGTCGCCAAGTTGGCGAAGCTTGCGCCACACTCGAGACATCGTCCAGTGCTCGATGTAGAAATTGTGGTTTTCCACATAGGGGAAAACCGTGCGAGCTAGCCCTAGCTTGCCGTCGAATGCTTCTCGGTCTTCATCGGTGGCGAGCAGGTCGCGGTATTCGCTTACCACCCGGTCGCGCTCCTCGCGAATCGCTTCGATCGGGCGGGTGATGTCGTCGCCTGCCTCAATCTTCGTGATGTAGTCGCGGATAAACCCGTGTGGAATATCAGGGTTGTCTATCCAGATCCGATCCTGATGATAGAAGCCATTGCCTTCGCTAAAGTTGAACCAAGGCTCTTTGACCGCGTCGTACGCCTCGGACCATTCCTGACCAGCCGCAGACTCAAGGTTCACGTTGTTCGGATCATCGAACGCCGAGCCGATCCCGAGATCGACGGCCTTTTGGGCCAGAACCTTCAACTCCTCGTTGGGGCGGAAGAGGTCGACCTCCACACCTGCAACCATCTTGGCGATTCCGAGGTCGGGGATGCTTGGGAATGCCTCCTTGCAGAAACCGAAGAAATCGAGGTAAGCGGCGTAGCCGAGGTTCAAAAACTCAAAGTGGTAGTTCCACACCTCGAGAATTAGGTCCTTGAAGCGGTGATACTCCTGCTGGATTGCATGACCCGACCCGACACCTAAGCCGTCGGTAACCACCGACAGATCTTCGACTTCGGGCAGTGGATCGAAATTGATCGCATCGATCGCATCGATACTTGTCTTGACCTTGCCTAGCCATGCGTCGTACAACGAATCCCAATTGGCAAAGTAGTGGCCCGCCCGTTCCATAAACTGCGGTACTCGGGCTTCGATCTTCTCAGGATCGACGGCGACCGGCGACAGAAACGGGTAGCCATATAGCACTCGAAAGTCGACCCCATCGGCCGGAGGAATCAGGTAGTGCCGACTATTCATCTGGCTAAGCGAAGCGATCGCCATTTCCATAAAGGTTGATACCCAAGGGGTCATCGCTTGACCCCAATGCATCGAGTCCCAGAACCAGAACCGATTGTCTTCGTACTCTCGACGACCCTCACTAAAGGGCAGCGGGTACGAATACAGTTCCTCCCACCCTTCGACGCCCTCGGGTCCCTCTACTTCAAATGGACTTGGAAATCGGCCCTCGGCCATAACACGTACCCCCTGGATTACTATTCGGACTTCTGATGAATTGGTGAGAGCAAAGTCGACACGATCGACGACATTCCGCTCTCGGGTTTTGACACCGACTCGGCGGATTTCTGTGACCAAACGGTCTCAGGCCGCGATTGCAGCATCACCACGTTGAGGCCGTCGGGCAGATGACGGTCGATGGCCCACTCGACGTCTTGAGCGCACCCATAGTGTTTCTCGGCTCGCCTTGCGAGTTGGGCAATGGCCTTAAGATCCACATCGGAAACCGAGGCGACGGTACGTCGAGACTCTTCGACCTCGCATTTCTCAACGATGCCAGCATTGGTCAGCACATATTCGACATGCTTGTCGGAGATGTTTCGGTGCACAATTTCGTGAATTACCTTGTCGACCAAAAAGTTGTCGGGCGTCACCTCACCCGACACCACAGCCTCACCGAGACCCCACGAAGCGTCGATTGCCACCTGCGACCGGTCGCCGTTGCTTGGGTTGAGAGTGAATGCCACTCCCGAAGCGACAGGGTCAACCATTTTTTGAACACCCACCGACATCGAAATGCCTTGATGCAGGTAGCCCATAGTATGGCGGTATGCGATGGCCCGATCGGTAAACAACGACGACCAACACTTACGCATGTTTTCGATAACTGCGTCGGCTCCACAGATCCACAAGAACGTGTCCTGCTGACCCGCAAAGGATGCGTCGGGCAGATCTTCTGCGGTGGCCGATGAGCGTACGGCTACAGGTACGTCATCCACTTCGCAATGCTCACACAGTGTTTCGTAGGCCTCGGTGACCTCTTCGACTATGTCGGGCGGCACTTCAGCAGCTTCCATCAACCCGCGAATCTGAAGCGATGTTGCCATATTGGCCGCATAGTCGTCGTGATCGATTGAACGCAATAGTTCGTTCACGCCGTCGACTAAGTCTTTGTCGGCCCAGATGCGCTGGTAGGCGTCTATCGTGACCGCGAAGCCGGGGGGAACCGGGAGTTCGGCCATCATCATTTCGCCGAGGCTCGAGTTCTTGCCACCAACCAGTGGTTTCTGCTCGACGAGGTAGCGGTCGTACCAAACGATGTGATCAGTCATTGAGTCGGTGACCCTCCTGGCAATAAACGAGTGCACGGTCGGTAGGTTCTCGGCCCAATCGATAATGGGACATGCTTCGCACATGACTCACATCCCCGCCCAATCGTCCGAAATCGACCACGCAGGTAGCTCTTCGACGGCGGGAACCTTGATCTCCTGCACCCGATTTCGGTAGGCGACCGTAGCGTCCCGACCGTTCCGAGTTTCGCCACGATCGGCAAGAAGTTTCACCCGCACATGCTCGGTGTTGTACGGCTCGCCGGGGTCATAGCCAAGCGCCGCTACTGCGAAGGCGCGAATCGGACCGGAGTGGGTGGCGATCGCCAGACGTGCGCCGGGGAATTCGCTCGACAATCGGACCACGCCGGCCCAAAACCTCCTCACACACATCGACGGAGGCTCGAAATGCAGCAGCGGGTTGGTAAGCCAATGCTGAATCGGGTCGGCGCCGCCCTGCTGGGTTCGCCAGAACCGGTCCATCTCCACCAGCCACAACGGACGCTCCCCCATCGCTGAACGCTCGAACTCTTCGAGTAGCGAGTAGTACTGGCGAAAGGCTGCCGTCACGTCCTTGATTCCGTCGGGGGCGGCAAAACCGAAATTGCGAAACTCGTCTGCAACCGCTGGCTCAACGATGGTGAGCTGCTTCTCGTACTGGTCGAGGCCGTCGGCGAGGCCGCGATGGATTTGCTCAGCTGTCTCTCGAGCCCGACTGGTATCCGCATGTCGAAAGACGACCGTTTCGCCCGTTTTCACTCGCCGCGCGAGCGTCTGGCCGTAACTGTGGGCCTGCCATGCGCCTTGGGGTGTCAGCCCAGAATCTGTGGAGTAGCCCTGGGTCTCGCCATGGCGGATTAGATAGACATCATTGACCAACTGCCGGGCGGCGCCTTGTGGAGCTGAGATCTCTTTGTTGCGATTGTCTTCGGTGAGCGCTTGTTGTATCTCGAGCGACGAGCGTTCCCACAATGGGTTGGCCGTCGGCCGCGGCTCGGCGGTTTCTTGAAGATCGCGGAACTGGCGTAGGTAAAGAGGTATTGCCGCTTCGTCATTCTCGGTTGCCGGATCGTCGCCGTTCGATTGTCTTGCGGCCGTTCGTTCTCGAAATCGAGCCAGGTAAAGGGGTGCATCGACTCGAACGTTAGGCGGGGCGGCTGGTCGATCGTTGGTCATGAGTGAACCGTCATGAACTTCTGATCGACTTGGCCTCGGTAGGTAAAGATTGCTCTACCCATCTCGGCTTCGGTCCACGTAGTCGGCTCATCATCGGGGTCGAACCAGTAGCCGCCGGTATAGACCTCGTTGCGGTTACCAGCCGGGTCAAAGAAATACAGGCCACACCCTCGGGTTGCGCCGTGACGGGTCGGACCCGCGTCGATCTTCACGCCGTGGTAGGCGCAGGTGTCGGCCGCGTGGCGCAGATCGTTCCAGTCATCGACCCAGAAGGCCAAGTGGTGAAACGCTCCGTTAGGACCAGTTATGAAAGCGATGTCGTGCGGGCTGTGACTGCGTTCCAAGAATCCAGCCAACCGGTGTCCGTCGTCAGCCAATATTTGTTCTGTTAACCGAAAGTCGAGCACGTCACGAAAGAACTCGGTAATCCCGTCGACGTCTTCGCACATCAAGAAGATGTGGTCGATACGCGGCGGATGCATTCCGATTAGCCCATCCGGTGCTGGTGGCGGGTTGAGCAGCGGAAGACCGTTACCGACTTGCTCCATGCCGTGAACGAGATCGACGGTGTGCCCACTCGGAGCGACGAACCGAGCCGTCGATCCGCTGCCTGGGCCGAGCTCGCCCGCTCCGAAACGGCCAACCTCGATCCCGGTCGCCGCTACCCGGCTGGCGAGATCGTCTAGATCATCGCGGGATGCGACCTTGAACCCGAGCCCGTTGAGGCCGTAGGTGGAGGCTGAGGTGAGAATGAGCGAGTGATGCTGGTGCTCATCCCACGCCTTTAGATAGGCACGATCGTCGGTTCGCAGGGTCTCTACTAGGCCGACCACCTGGGTGTAGTAGGCCAAGGCCAATTCGAGGTCGGGGACCCGAATATCGGCGTGACCAAGCCGCAAGATGCCAGTACTACTCATGGCGAGACCAACAAAGCTGTAGCTCAGAGGCCGCCAGGCCCCCGAGCGAGACCAGCGGCCTGCGTGGCCGGGGAACGCCAGCAACACCACCATGGCGAGACCAACAAAGCTGTAGCTCAGAGGCCGCCAGGCCGCCGAGCGAGACCAGCGGCCTGCGTGGCCGGGGAACGCCAGCAATCATGTGTGCACCGTCGCGAAGCGTTCGTTTAACACGCCTTCGTAGTAGAAGACGGCTTGTCCGGCGCGATCGTCGGTCCAGGTGATGGTGGGAAAGTCTGGGTCGGGCCGGTAGCCGCCCGTGAAGACTTCGTTGCGGGTTCCCATTGGATCAAAGAAGTAGATGGTGTTGCCGCGGGTTAGGCCGTGTCGGGTCGGGCCAACATCGATCGAGATTCCGTTGTAAGCCAAGATGTCTGCGGCGCGGCGAATGTGATCCCAATCGTCGAGCCAGAACGAGAAGTGATGAAGCGCACCGTTTGGGCCTTGCACAAACGCTATGTCATGGGGCTTGGCCGATCGTTCCAAGAAGGCGATGGTCTGGTGTCCGCCACCGTCGAGTAGCTGCTCGGTGAGTCGAAAATCGAGAACGTCCTGGAAGAATCGAGCGATCTCGGGCACCTCCTCGGCGTGCACGAGAAGGTGATCGATTCGCGGTGGTGCGATTCCGACTAGGCCGTCGACGATCGGCGGCGGATTGATAAGAGGTAGTCGCCCGCCAACCTTGTCGACATTTGCTACCAGCTCCATTTGGTGCCCGGATGGTAACTCGAATCGAATGGACTCGCCCTGTCCGATCTCCTCACCCTCAGAAATTCGGTCGACGACGTAGCCTGAAGCCTCGATCCGACGCTCGAAATGAGCAAGATCGTCTTCGCTCTCGACCTTGAAGGCGAATCGATCCAACCCGACACGCGTATCGTGACGAATCGCTAGGCAATGGTGATCGCGTTCGTCCCAGCATTTGAAGAAGAGGCGATCCGGAGTCCGCTCCACCAAATCGAGGCCCATCACCTGCGTGTAGTAGGCGGCTGCCAGTTCAAGATCCGTCACCGTGATGTCGACGTGGCTTAGCCGCAATACCCCCATAGATTCGGACCCTAGATGGCATCGTCCCGTTATGTGGGAATCTTCCCGCATGGAGGGACGCCGATGTGTAGGTTTTCCTCATGGTGCTTATCGGTGGGTAACTCGACGCTTTCTTCGGTACACAACGCAGTCAGGGTGCTTAAGTCTTTTTCGGCATCCAACCGCGAGTGGGGGGTCAGCGAGTTGGCCCGCCACCTCGATATAAGTAAGTCCACCGTGCACCGACTGCTGCTCACCCTGACCGAGGGCGGGCTGTTGGCACAGGACCCCGATGGGGGCAAGTATCGCCTGGGGCTTGCGGTGTTCGATCTGGCAGCGGCCGTGCCAACCCAGCTCGATCTTCATGAGGCCGTGATGGCACCGATGACCGATCTCCGCAACAAGACCGGCGAGACCGTGCACGTCTCGGTGCTCGACGGTCGCCATGTTGTCTACATCGAACGGCTCGACAGTCCGAATACCTTGCGCACCTTTCTCGAAATCGGACGCCGCAACTCGGCCCACTGCTGCGGTAGCGGAAAGGTCTTGCTTGCATTCAGCCCTCGTGACCTGGTCGACAAACTCCTCAAAGGATGGAAGCTAGAGCCCAAAACCGACAAGACAATCACGTCGATCGACCAGCTTCGAACGCACCTGGCTGAGGTGCGGTCCCGTGGCTACGCAGAGAACCGTGAGGAAGCCGAACTCGGCGTGCTGTCGGTGGCGGCTCCGATCCGAGACGGCACCGGAAAGACAATTGCTGCCATAAGCGTCGCCGGTCCCGCCGAGCGAATGGAACGCCTGACCCCCAATATCGCGCACGTCACGATGCAATCCGCGGCCGTGACTTCGCGGCGACTCGGACATCTCGGCTGATGACCCGTCCCTATGACCTGCTACTGCTCGACTTTGGCGGAGTCTGCCTGCTGAACCCGGTCGAGCTGCATCACGTGGTCGAGTCGAGACTCGGTCTTCTGCCTGGCACGTTCACCTGGATGGGTCCAGTCGATCCGTCCTCTGATGATTTGTGGCGCGAACTTTTTCAAGGCGAGTCGAGTCTGCGGGAGCGGGAGTATTGGGAACGGCGCGCCGCGACGGTCGGCGAGGCGGCCGGTCAGTCGCTATCGCTCAGCGAGTACATGAACTTGCTCTACTCACCGCCGAGCGACTCGCTGATTCGGTGGGCGTGTATCGATGTGGTCGAGAGAGCGTTGGCCGCCAGTATCTCGGTCTCGGTGCTCACCAACGACCTTCGCACCTTCCACGGTCCCGAGTGGGAGCGAGATATCGCTCTGCTCCAACGGGTCAACCATCTCATCGACTGTTCCGAAACCGGTATCCTCAAACCGGATCCTCGAGCATTCGAGCGGGCTCTGGAGATAACCGGCTTCACAGCCGAAAAGGTTCTCTTTGTAGACGATCAACCGCTTAGCGTGACCGCCGCTGAGGCGCTTGGTATCGACGCGCTGTGGTTCGACATTGCCCATCCCGATGAATCCTGGGCCGCCGTGGCGGAGCTAGTCGAGGTCTAACGCTGGCCCCGAACTCGGGCTGATTATACCGTCGTCTCAGCGACCATATTTAGCCCGAGTTTCGTATTTTGGGATCGGTTAGGAACTCCGCGCATAGGGCGGCGAACTCTGGGGGTGCTCTTCGTGGACGAGCAGTCGGGCGTCGTCGAACACTTCAACGGCAAACGCCCTCTCGCGGGAACGCGCACTTACCATCGCAAGCCCGGATTCCCGAAATTGCAGCGATTTTGCACACGGGGCGTGCTTGAACGCCGCCAGAAGGCTGAGACAACTCGCTAGCAGCGATCGAGGCCCATGTCGTCGGCGATTCTCTCCACTGTTTCAATCAGCGCTTGAACCGCGGGCCTGCCTGCGCTGGACGTGCGGTAGATCAGTTCGACGAGCCGGTGGGTGGGCTTGGCTAAATCCACCACCACCACGTCGTCGGGTACGGTGAGGAGCCCGAGATCGGGGATCAACGCAAGCCCTGCCCCGGCGGCCACCAGCCGAAGCGATGTTGGATAATCGGCCACCCGGTGCACGATGTAAGGGTCGAGACCCGCTTCTCGACAAGCCCTCACCGCCACCTGCCCACAGCCGTCGTCGGCCGGCGGCGCGATGAACTCCTCTCCGACGAGTGAACCGAGATCTATCGACTTTGGTGGCTTTTCCCCCTCGAAACGGGATACGGGCATTACAAGTCGGAACCAATCGCGACAGATGGGAACCCGCTCGAAGCCATCGCCCGACTCCGATGGTGTGCTGGAGGAGTTCACGACGAACGAAACGTGCAGCTCACCGGCCCGGATTAGTTCTTCGGGCCAGAGTCCGTCGATGCCCATGGTTCGCAGCGAAAGTTCTGGGTAGCGATCGCGCAAATCGGTCATGATCGGCGTGAGCATCGAGGAGCTAACCGACTCGATGAAACCGAGTCGCAGCACCCCTGCAACTTTGCCCTGCACTCGCTCGATCGCCGCCTGGGCTTCGGCAAGTCGTTCCAAGATGACATCGGCATGGCTCACAAGTTCGTGTCCGGCATCGGTCAACAAGACATTGCGGCCAACTCGTTCAAGCATGGCGATCCCGCTGGTCTTCTCGGCCGCCGAGAGCTGCTGTGAAACGGCCGATGGCGTATAGCCGAGCTGATCGGCCGCTGACGCGATTGTTCCTTGGCGGGAAACCTCGCGCAGCATGCGTAGTTGTTTTATCGAAAGATCCATGTCTCAACGATACACCAATACATTAGCATTGCTTAGCTATTTCGCTTATGAATCATCGCTTTTCATAATGGTATAGACGGTGGATGATTACTCCATGTTCATCATCAACTGCCAACAATGCGAGGCACAACACCTCGTCACCAACAACCACATCCTGTCGCTGCACCGCACCAGTGAAGGCATGGTGGGCTATGTCCGCTGCGCCGACGGCCACACTGTTCTGCACCACTTCGCCGACGCATACCCAAAGCCAAAACCACCGGCATCGGTGCGAGCGCTTCAACTCGCCAACGCCGCCTAAGACCCCCAAAACCCCGAACTCGGGATGAATATGGCCGTGCCAGCGACCGTATTCATCCCGAGCTGCGCGTTTTGGGGTCGACTAGGAACTCAGCGCACAGGGCGGCGAACCTCTTCGGGTGTTCTTCGTGAGCGAGCAGTCGGGCGTCGTCGAACACTTCAAAGCGCGTGGGGCCGCCAAATTGCTCGACCATCTTTCTTGCCTTGCCCACCGGAAAGAACGGGTCACCCTTGCCCCAGACCAGCAGAGTTGGACACATTATCTTGGGGTGTACTTCAGCAAGCTCATCGACCACATCGCTCGTGTAGCTCGCTAGCACCTCCAGCTGTCGTTTGACCACGCTCTTGTCGCGAAAGGTCTGATCGAGAACCTCGGTGCGGAAGTCTCCTTCGATCAGGTCGCGATCAAAGAAGCACCCTCCGAGAACCTGTTTCGACCGGACGATTCGAGGAGTGTTCATCAACCGCGCAGTTATCGAGGCTGAACCGGGAAGCTTGGCCGCCATCTGCAATCGATCGATCACCGCAGGGTGGTGGTGTGGAATCTCTGTTCCGGCCAGAATTAGTGCCGAAACACTGTCACCGATCCGGTCCATGGCAAAGCGGGCGACCATTCCCCCTGAGTCCTGCCCGACCAGCACAATCTCGTCTAGGTCGAGCACCTCGATGGCCTCGACCACCGCGTCGACATGGCCCCGCAACGACACCTTGGTTGCAGCTGGGGTGATGCTCGCCCCCGATCCCGGCAGGTCGATGAGATGGCAGGTGTAATTCGGTAGGGCGGCTGCAACATGACGCCAGGTCTCACGATGGAGGGGCCATCCGTGGATGAACACGATGTCAGGGCCATCGCCAAGCTTGCGGTAGCCAAGCTGGCTACTTCCGATGTCTATGTGGGTTTGCTCGTTCATTGGTCCTCGCTTCATCGACTGCCTAAAGCAAACTCCCTCTCACGGGAAAGCGCACCTACCTGGTGAGGTAATCGCACCGGTAGGCGTGGAACTCCTACGATGCGGAGATGGCGAGAACCAAGTCTTCGGAGTCGAACCGCCGCGACAGTGTCTTTCCTGCCCTACTTCGCTATTGGCGACAACAGCGCGGCATGAGCCAACTCGATCTCGGTCTGGCCGCCGAGGTGTCGGCGCGACACATCAGCTTCCTCGAAACCGGCCGATCGCAGCCCAGCATCGAGATGGTGTTGCTACTCACCGAGACTCTCGACGTGCCGCTGCGCGATCGCAACGAGCTGCTGCGCGGAGCATGATTCGCCACCCAATACCCCGAACCCGACATTGCCGAACTCTTGACTGGGCCCTTGGGAACCGCGATCGATGTGATGCTGGCCCATCACGAGCCGTACCCGATGATCCTCTTCGATGGCCTCTACGACGTGGTGCGCGTGAACGAGGGAGGCGCTCTATTCTTGGCGCTGGTAGGCATCGACGAGCCGGTAGGTACAAACATCATGCGCATGTTGTTCGCCGAACCCGTGCGCGAACTGCTCAGCAACTGGGAAGAGGTTGCTGGCGACATTTTGCGACGGGTGCAACGTCAACTGCTGAATCGCCCACACGATCAGCGGATGGCCGATCTGTTAACCGAGTTGCTCAGCGAACCCTCGGTTCCCGAGCGATGGCGCACACCCGACCTACTAGTCTCGAGTGATCCAATACTCACCCTGCGAGCCACCGTCGGAGCGACCGAACTGGCCTTTCTGATCACGATTACTTCGTTTAGTGCTCCGAACACTGTCACTCTCGATGAGCTACAGATCGAAAGCTACCTTCCCCTAGACGACCCAACCCGCCAGTTCTTCGAATCCCTCCAAAACCCCGAACCAGTGTCAGATCTGGCTGCTGGGGCCGCCAGATCTGACTGTGAGTATGGGTGTGCTGGGCTCAGTGGCGCTTAACTCCGCCATACTTCATGCGGGTGTCGCTCATTGAGGCTGGGCGTTTCTCGTCGTCGACGATCGATGCGTCGACCAGCTCACCAATGAACAACGTGTGCGACCCGAGATCGATCGATTGCCGTACTTCGCAGTCCATCCAGGCGATTGCTTCGGTAAAGATCGGCGCTCCGGTCGTGGCCGAGAAAACAGCTCGACCGTTAAGCGAGTCACCCTCATCGTTAGCCGGTTTTGAAAACTTCACGAACACCCGTGTGTCGTCGGCGTCCCAGAGATTTATCGAGAAGCATCCGCCCGCGGTGATAAGGCGGTGGGTGACCGCCGAGTTGTCGACCCCGATACCGACCAGTACCGGCTCCATAGCGAGTTGGGTGATCCAGCTCGTAGTCATCGCGTTGCGTTCTTCACCTGCGATCGAGCCGACCAATGCGAGAGCGTTGGGAATCTTCCAGGTGACCTTATTGATAAGTTCGTCGTCGAGAGCCATTCCGTGATCGTAGACGGTCGGCCACCGTCAGAGCCTGGGATCTACCGGCTCGCTCTCGAGAGCCAGCACCCCAAAAACACATTCATGCACACGCGCTAGGTGCTCTCTGGCAACGAAACGATCGAGCGCTTCAATTCCGAGAGCGAACTCGCGGCGGGCCAGCGACGACTTACGACCGAGAGATCGCTCTCGCAGCCGCTCGAGGTTGGCCGGTTCTAGATACTCGGGACCGTAGATGATGCGAAGGTACTCGCGACCGCGACACTTAACGCCGGGCAACACGAGGCCTGACTTCTTGCGGACGATTGGTTCGGCTGGCTTGACAACCATGCCTTCACCGCCTGAATCGGTGGCGGTAACCCACCATTCGGTCGCTTCGCCAACCTGATCGGCATCGGCAATGCTGACGAAGCGACGCTCGGTGCGGCGAAACAACTCCTGGTCCGAATCGACAAGGGCGTCAATCCGATCGAGGTGCCACCGGTGAGGCCGACGGGCAAGAACCTCGCCTTCGCCGGCAAGAATCTGGAACGGAGCGATCTCGACACCGTCGAGACCATCGATGTCCCAGCAGTACTGGCGATAGGCGTCGATGTAGGCCGACACATGCTCGGCGCGACTTTGTGTTCGAGCAGCGAGGTCGGCCAGATCGGTGCCCCGGTCGCGCGACGCCGAGATGAGTTGGCTGGCCGCGTCAAGCGTGTGGGTGGCGGCCGCTCCCGTTGCGCCGTACTGCGTACGCAACAGCTCTTTGGCCTTGGCTGACCATGGCAACAGTTCGGCGTCGATTACTAGCCAGTCGGTTGCGAGTTCTTCCCATAGACCAGCGGCAGCGACAGCGGCTCGAACCCGATCGAGCAGAGTCAGCATGAGTTCTTCGTCGGCGAAAAAGGGGCGACCGGTGCGGGTGAGGATGACACCCGCCGCCTCGTTCGTGATTCCGAAACGCTCCTGCGCGGCAACCGCGTCCTTAGCGAAGATCAGCACCGCTCGCGATCCCATGTGCTTCTCCTCGCACACAACGTCATCGATAGCGGCTCGCTGGAAGTATCCAAAGGCTTCGTCAGGGTGCTCTAGGTAGTCGGGCCTAGCACTCGTGGCTACTGGGGCCATCGTGGGAGGAAGGTGAAGCAGCCAGCGAGGATCGGCCGCGAACCTGCTCATCACTTCTAGCGCCGCACTGGATCGTTCGGCCTCGATGGTCAGGCGACCGGCAAGTTCGGTTTCGACGTAAAACTTTCCCAATACATCTTCGATGTTGAGTAGTAGTGAGGGTCGTGGTGGTTCAGTTTCAACCAGTGGTCGAACCGGTTCGTAGTATTCGCGCTCGGCGGGAACCGACACGAGCTCACGCTCGGGCCAGCGAAGCGCCGTGAGCTCGCCACCGAACACCGATCCGGTGTCGAGACAGATTGTGTTGTTGACCCAACCGGCGACGGGCACCGGAGTATGGCCGTATACGACCGCGGCCTTGCCGCGATAGTCATCGGCCCAGGGGTAGCGAATGGGGAGGCCGTATTCGCCGGTCTCACCATCGGTGTCGCCGTACATCGCGATGCTTCGTACCCGGCCAGACGCACGCCCATGGTAGCGCTCCGGAAGCCCAGCGTGAGCAACGACCAGATCACCGCCATCGAGCACGTAGTGACTGATGAGTCCATCGATAAACGAAGCGACCTGCTCGCGGTACTCGGCGGTACGTTCTTCGAGTTGTTGGAGCGACTCGGCCAAGCCATGGGTGACCTGCACGTTTCGACCGGCCAGAGCACGGCCAAGCTTGTTCTCGTGATTTCCGAGGATACACATTGCTGTGCCCGCTTCGACCATTGCCATAGCGACGTCGAGTACCCCGGTTACTCCAGGGCCGCGGTCGACAAGATCGCCGAGGAAGATGACCCGCCGACCCGCTGGGTGAGCGATGGGGGTTGCTGCGGTGTCGTAGCCAAGCTCATCGAGCAGTTTCATTAGCTCGACGTGACAGCCGTGAACGTCACCGATGATGTCGAAAGGTCCCGAATCGTCTCGCCGATCGGTCCAGAGCTTCGTGCGCTCGACGACAACAGAATCGAGTTCGTCAACCGTGCCGATCGTGTATACGCGGCCGAATCGTTCCTTGCGAAGCCGCTTTATCGACCGCCGAACCGACTTGTGTTGCCGTTTGATTGCGTGTGGCGGAGTCTGCCGATCCTGACGTACGTCGTTTCGTTCGAGACATAGAGCTACCGGAAGGTCGAAAACGATTGCGGTTGCGAGCACGTCCCAGCGCCGGGCCAAGTCGACGATCGATTTACGGTCGGCAGGCTTCGCGTTGGTGGCATCGACAACGGTGAGGCGCCCGACCTTAAGGCGCTTGTCGACGATGTCGTGTAGAAGTTCGAAGGCGGAATTGGTTACCGACTGGTCGGTCTCGTCGTCGCCAACGAGCGCCCGACACCGATCGCTCGACACAATTTCTGTGGCGGCAAAGTGCTTGCGGGCAAAGGTCGACTTACCTGACCCGGATGCTCCGCACAATACGACCAACCCGACTTCGGGCAGGGCAATGGTGCGCAACTCATCTCTCATCGGCGAAACACCACCATCTGTGTTGGTGGGCCAGTTTCGGCATCGTTAGGGCCGATTCCGGATAGCTCAGCTGTGTAGCCGAATCGATCAGAGACTTCGCCGACCCACTCCGCAAACTGCTCCCGAGTCCACTCGAATCGGTGGTCGCCGTGACGAAGCCCCGTCGCCCCGAGCCGTTCAAAGTGCGCGTTGTATTCGCGGTTAGGAGTGGTGAGGATGACGGTGGGTGGAGCCGCGTAACCGAACACGACATCTGCGAAGACGCCAAGCCGTTCAGCGTCGATGTGCTCGATGACCTCGATGGCCGTGGCAACATCAAAGCCATTCAACCGTTCATCGGTATAGGTGAGTGC
>CBERPN010000040.1:0-19025 GCA_965524675.1 uncultured bacterium | reverse complement strand
CAGGGCCGGATTGCGCCTGCTGGGGACAGCTAGCATTATGCCCCTATGGGCGACGAACCATCAGGCAAATTTCAGTTGTTCCACGAGGATCAGCCTGGTGAGAACTCTGCTGTTTCGAGCCTTATGTTTGGCGTGGGCAGCTTGATCATGACCGCCACCTTGGTGGGTGCGCTCGGCGGTGCGGGTTTTGGGATCGTAGCGATGGGCCTCGGACTGAAGTATCTAAAGGATGACGAAATCGAGCAGGTCGCGAAGCTCGAACGGATGGCTCGTGGCGGGATCGTAATCGGCGGCTTCGCGGTTCTGGCCAGCGTGACGATTCTGCTAATCCAAGCCGCATAAGCATGGGTAACTCAGCTCCGCTCACACGACGCTTCCCAGCTCCGGAACCGATCGACATCGCCTGGACCACAAGGGCCCTCAACGAAGCTGCAAAGCGAACGCCAGAAGGAGTTTGGTGGGCTACGAACACCCCCGACGGTGCGGCCTCTGCATTGATTGCGCGACAAGAGGACGACATCATTGTTCAAGCATGGGGCGTTGGCAGTGAGTGGATTCTCGAACAGACACCGCTGATGCTCGGGATCGAGGACGATCCTGCGTCGCTGCCGCTTGTCGGCGACGCGGTGACCAAGATTGCACGGCACCACCCGGGACTTCGAATTGGACGTAGCGGGAGGGTGATGGAAGCACTGCTCAACGCCGTTCTCGGTCAGAAGATCCAAGCGACGATGGCCCACAAGAGCGCCCGGTCACTCCGCTGGAAGTTCGGCCAACCCTCCCCTGGTCCGTGTCCGATTCAACTGCTTCCCACCAGCGAGCAGATCGCCAAGATGAGCTACACCGACTTGCACCCTTTGGGCGTCGAACGCAAGCGCGCCAACATCATCATCAATTGCGCAAAGCGGGCACACCGCGTCGAGGAGACGACTCAAATGTCTCTCGTCGACGCCGAAACACGTCTGCTGGCATTCGACGGAATCGGGCCGTGGACAGCTGCGCTCACCATGCAGGCGGCGCTCGGCGATGCCGATGCTGTAGCCGTTGGCGACTACCACCTACCGAACACAGTTTCGTGGGCGCTCGCTGGCGAGCCTAGGGCGGACGATGCCCGAATGCTCGACCTGCTTGAGCCCTATCGTGGCCACCGGGGAAGGGTCACCAAGCTTTTGAAGTATTCGGGCACCAAGGCACCAAAGTACGGTCCACGTCTCGAGCTTTGGTCGCCAGCGAAACTGTGACCGAGACGCTGTTCAGATTCAAGAACGTCACTCTCGCAGGTCGGCTCTTCGATCTGACCCTCACCATCGATGCTCAGTGCCTCACGATGATTACGGGACCATCCGGAGCTGGTAAGTCATCCCTTCTCAGGTTGTGTAACGGTCTGGAGGTTCCCGATGGCGGCTCGATTGAGTTCCGGGGAGCGCCTCTAGCCAAGCGTCTGCCGCGTCAGCACCGTCGCGACGTGGCGCTGGTGTTTCAGCAACCGCTGGTATTCGCCGGAACCGTTGGCGACAACATCGCCGAGGCCGACCCGTCGGCGTCTACCGAAGATTTGCTACAGCGAGCGGGCCTCGACAGTTCGTTCATCGATCGTGACGCCGACTTACTAAGTGGCGGCGAGAAACAACGCGTTGCCGTCGCTCGCGCACTCGGCACCGACCCGACGGTGCTGCTGCTCGACGAGGCCACCTCGGCCCTCGACGAGGACTCCTCGGCTGTCATCGAGCAAGGCGCTAGAACGTTTGTGGAAGCTGGAGGCAGCGTCGTTTGGGTGAGCCACGACGCCGCCCAGATAGCGCGTCTCGCCGACAAGGTTCTACATATCGCAGGCGGGCGGGTCGCCCAGTGACTGTGGTCGACATTGGCTACACCGGCCTTACTGTGTCGCTAATTCTCATCGTGGTCGCGCTCGCCCTGTCCGCTTGGCAAGGGCTCGGCCTAGAACGTTCGATCGTCGGGGCGACCCTAAGAGCACTTGTGCAGTTGCTCATCGTTGGTCTGTTGCTGGGGTTCGTAATCGACGATGGTCGTCCGCTCTGGCTGTCGTGGATCTGGGTTAGTTCGATCGTGGTGTTCGCTGCATCTACGGTTGCCCGTCGCGCACCTGAGCTCCCGCACGTTTTCGCTGTGGGCCTGGCGGCCAACGTGGTTTCTGTGTCCGTCAGTGTGGCCGTCACGTTCGGATTTGGCATTTTCCCACTCACCGGCCGAACTCTGGTCCCTGTCGCAGGGATGGTTACAGGCAACGCGATGCGTACGGCGGTGGTTGGCGCTCGCCGACTCACCGAAGCTGTCGCCGAGAACCGCGACGATATCGAGGCCCGCCTAGCGCTCGGACACTCGCCAGCCAGGGCGGTGCGCCCGACTCTTCGAGCAACGCTTCGTCTTGCTCTACTTCCCCAGATCGAGGCCAATCGTACGGTTGGTCTCGTCGCCTTACCCGGGGCGATGACCGGCCTGATCTTGGCGGGCACCGATCCTGTCGACGCGGTGCTCGTTCAAGCCGCCTTGCTGTTTCTGATCCTGGGCGCCGCCGCCATCAGCGTGAGCGTCATTGGTCTGATTGGTTCGCGGGGGCTGTTCACGGGCGATGAGCGTCTGCTCGCCCCTGCGAGAACTGCTGAGTCTTAGAGGCTTAGCCGGTAGCTGAGATTCTGCCCGGGCAACGGTTGCCAGCCACCCTTGTTCGCTGCGCTCACGGGCCACACGGCCCAGGAGCCGAGTTACACCAGTTGGACCTGAGCTTTTACGCCCCGCGCTTCCAGCAGGAGGCGTAGATCGCCAGGATCGGAGGTAAGTATCTTGTCGGATGGCATCGCCAACAACGCGAGCAACGAGTCGACAACGTCGGCGGTTCCGCTGGCCGCCAATAGTTCACCCGCCTGTTTCGCATCGACAAGTCCGACTACGCGTACATCGATCATTGGAAGTGCCCGGGCAAGCTGAGCTTGTCGCGCCCCAGAGCGCCATGCCTGAGCCACCGCTGGTGCAGTCGTAACCAACTCTGCACCGGCACGGCGACCTAGCTCGATAAGGCCTGCTACGCGGCGCTCGTTCCGATCGATCGCGATGAGCGCGCCAGCATCGAGAACTAGCTTCACGCGGCCGGTGCTCGATTTCGGGGCGGAAGATAGGTCATACCCGTCTCTTTAGCGAGCGAGCGCAGCTCAGCTTCGTCAAATTCTCCGTGGGCTGCCTCGTGGTCGGCGAGCCATCCATCGACGAGTCGAGTACGTAGCCAAGACTCGACGGCATCGTTAACAATCGCTGAGAACGACAAGCCGGTTTGTTCGGCGACGCGTTGCGCAGCCTGTCGTACCTCCGTCGGCAACGACACCGTCACTCTAGTAGTGCTCATACCCACTAGCGTAACAGAGTATGAGCAATTCAAGCTCAGCCTTTCAGTTCTTGAGCTTGGCCTTGATGTCTTTGCACTCCGGGCACACGGGGTACTTCTCGGGGTCTCGCGATGGCACCCAAACCTTCCCGCACAGAGCAACAACCGGAGTTCCGTTGATTAGAGCCTCTGTCAGCTTGGCCTTGGGTACGTAATGCGAGAACCGGTCGTGGTCGCCTGGCTCGACATCGGCCACCTCGGGTTCCTGAACGATCACCGGCGCAGCTGGCTGAAGTCCTGTCATATGTATTCAGTTCACTCGCCAACACCCTCTCTTGTCGAACCGGGCCGCTCGACAAGCAGCCGGATCTACGCGGAGCTCCCCAAGTTTGCATGGGCCAAACAACGGTCGCTTTCGAGTAGCTCTACCAATTCGTGGAACGGCATAGGGCGGGCCAGAAAGTATCCCTGGCCCGACTCGCAACCAATCTCTTGAAGCTTGCGTAGTTGCCCGGCAGACTCGATTCCTTCGGCGACAGTGCTCATTCCGAGCCCATCGGCGAGTCCAATAATTGACTTCACGATAAGCAGATCGGCGTCGTCTTCTTCAATCGCTTGCACGAAGCTCTTGTCGATCTTGAGGGTCTGCACCGGAAACCATCGAAGATAGGACAACGAGGAGTAGCCAGTTCCAAAGTCGTCGATCGCCAAGCGGATCCCGAGGTCGCGTAGACCTTGGAGAGTGGTGACCGAACCGTTCGCATCCTCCATAAGCATGCTCTCGGTGATCTCCAGAGTCAGGCGTTCGGCCGCAACGCCGTAGCGGTCGAGTACGGCCGAAACCGTGGTAGCGATGTTGTGGTTTGCGAGCTGGCGCGGCGACAGGTTGACAGCGATTTTTAGATCGGGGAACTGGGTGATCCGAGAAAGGTCGCGCACGGCCTCATCGAGCACTCGCTTACCGAGCGGGACGATCAGCCCAGTTTCCTCGGCCAAGTCGATGAAGCGCGCCGGCGATAGCAGCCCGTGTTCGGGATGCTGCCAGCGAGCAAGCCCTTCTACCCCGGAGATCCGTCCGGTCGCCAGTTCAACAATCGGCTGGTAGTCGAGAAAGATCTCGCCGCGATCGATTCCATCTGCTAGTTCCTGAGCAAGCCGCTGACGGCCCACCGCCTGTGATCTAACAGCTGAGTCATATACCTCGATCCGAGCCCGACCGTTGGCCTTCGCCCGGTACATCGCCATGTCGGCCTCGCGCAAGATCATCTCGGGCTGCTGAGCAATGTTGTCGCTAAAGGCTGCCCCAATGCTAACCGTCACCGAAACCCGCTCCGAACCGAGAACGAAGTTTTCTTCTTCGATGATGTCGACGATTCGACGCGCCAATGCCAAGACGTTCTTGTCCTCTTCTACGTCGCGGCAGAGGACTACGAACTCATCACCGCCAAGCCTTGCTACGAGGTCATTGGCCCTTACCACCGAGTCGATCCGGCTGGCGAGCATCACCAGAAGCTCGTCACCCATAGCGTGTCCAAGTCGGTCGTTGATACGTTTGAAGCGATCGATGTCCAAGAAAAGGACAGCGGTTCGCCCGCCAGGTTTCGCAGCACTCAACTCTTCGGCAAGTCGACTTCGGTTTGCCAGATCGGTGAGTGGATCGTGAGTCGCTTCGTGCACCAGGCGCTTTCGAGACCTCACCTCATCATCGATGTCTACGATCGATACCAGGAGAGACTCGGGTTGACCGAGTTGGTCGGTAATGGCGGTGATCGACAGTTGCATCCACAGATCAGCTATACCCGGAAGAACTCTGCGCGCTTCGATTCTCTTGATAGAACCAAGCTCGTCGAAACAGTCGTCGATTACCTGCCGTAGTTGCTCGGCATCACTCGAATCAACAAGGTCGGTGGCGTACATTCCGGGAATACTTTGCGGCTCACGTCCCAGGATCGAAGCCGCTCGGCCATTGGCCCTAAGGATGATGCCGTCGAGGCCGATCTCCACATGGCCTGCCGGTGATGCCTCGAGCAACTGTTCAAAGCGGCTTTCGGCCGCCCGAGAAGAGTTGTGATCGATCGAAGCCACGATGATGCTCATTGGCTTGCCCATAGGGTCGCGGCGCACGCCCAGGTACATCTGCAACGATTGGGCCTTGCCGTCGCCGCGGATCAGGTCGACTTCTACTGGTTCGCAGGGTTCACCGCGAAGCACTCGCTCTGCCTGCTCTAGTAGAGCGCTGCTCGCGCCAGCGTGAAGGCGGCCGTCGAAACGGGTTCCTCGCAACTCCTCCAATGGATAGCCACGAAGTTCGCAGTATCGATCGTTCGCCGCAGTCAGCACCCCTTCGAGTGAGCACTCGCAGTACGCAATCGGCGACATCTCGAACAATTCGCTTAGGTCAGGACCCGACATACTTGCGAGAACGAGCGGTGCAGCGATAGCCGATCCGGCTTTCAGCTCGGACTGAGCCGAAGGGGAAAGCCGACTCTTGATGTCATCGGTAGCGCTTACATTCACAGTAATAATAACGACCGTCAGGATCTCTCAGGAGATAGGCCATACGGACACTTTCGGGACCGGCCGACAATTGGGTGGAAACATCTATGCTGCCATTCGGTTGCGGGCGGGCCACTAGAGTCTTGCGGAAATGCCCCTCGCCTGTATCGCTTCTCAAGTTGGGACCCCCGTCACCGACGCGCTCCGCGATTCACTCGACACGGCCAAGTCAGGCGACCCACTGCGCCGAGTAACTGTGCTCGTGCCAACCAACTACGTCGGCTTGTCGATACGGCGCTCGCTAGCTCGGGCGGGCGGGGTTGCCGGGGTTGATTTTCTAACTCCGTATCGCCTCGCAGAGTTGCTGGGAGCTGCTGGCTTAGCGGCGACAGGCCGACGCCCAGTATCGACACCGGTGGTCGCTGCGGCCATCCGTAAAGTGCTGGGCGACGACCCCGGAATGTTCGCCTCGGTGATCGACCATCCGTCGACCGAACGGGCGTTGGTGAGGGCACACCGAGAACTAAGCGACGTGTCGGGCACGGCGCTATCAACCCTAGCGGGGGCAAGCCGGCGGGCTCGCGACGTGGTCCGCATTCACCTAGCCACACGGGATCACCTCGCCGAAGCGTGGTACGACGAGCACGACCTAATGACGAGCGCTCGCAGCGTCATCGAGCAGGGCTCGCCGTTCATCGCCGAACTCGGCAAGATCTTGGTGTACCAGCCGCTGCGGTTGTCGAACTCGGTAATCGAGCTGCTTACCGACCTATCCAAGGCTAGCGATGTTGCCATCATCGTTGGATTCACCGGCGACCCCATAGCCGACCAAACCCTTGCCGACACAATCTCGCGACTCGGGATCGAGGTAACCAGACCCACACAGGTGACCTACCCCCGAACCAAGGAGATCATCAGCACCGCCGATGCCGACGATGAGGTTAGGGTTGCCGTTCGCCGTGTAGTCGATGCCGCCCGTGACGGGATTCCACTCGAGCGGATTGCGGTTCTGTACGGATCCGATCGTCCCTACGCTCGCCAGCTTCACGAACAACTCGAAGCAGCGGGCATCGCGTTCAACGGCGCAGCAATCCGCAGCATCGGCGAAGGCCTGCTGGGCCAAACACTGCTTCGGCTCCTAGCCCTGCCCGACCGCGAGTTCCGCCGTGCCGATATGTTCACCCTGCTCGGCGGCGCCGCGTTACGCGACTCCGATGGCAAGTTTGTGCCCGCATCAGCGTGGGAACGTGTATCGAGAGATGCTGGAATCGTAAGCGGTATCGACCAGTGGATCTTCCGGCTCGAACAACATCTCGCCGATTTGGAACTCGACAGCGACGCCGAGAATCGTACCGAGGGACGCGATTGGCGCCTCGCCCAGATTAAGCGACAGCAAGGCTGGACCACGGGCCTACTCGCATTCGTCAGCGAGCTCGCCGAAGATCTCGACCCAGCCAAGATTCCGCCGACGTGGCGCGCGAAGAGTGCTTGGGCCCAACGACTGATCCGTCGCTACATTGGCGGCGAGCACACTCGAGGAGCTTGGCCAGCAGTAGAACTAAGCGCTGCCGAAAAGGTCGAGGCTGCACTAGAGCGACTCGCCTCGCTCGACAGCGTTGAACCCAACCCTTCGTTGGCTGTCTTTCGTCGCACGCTCGACCTAGAGCTTGAGTCGGCGCTCGGGCGAGAGGGTCGTTTCGGAAACGGCGTGCTAATCGGACCGATCGCCAACGCATTTGGCCTCGAACTCGATCGTACGATCATGGTCGGACTTGCCGAGGGCGTCTACCCCAATCATCCACGCGACGACTCGCTGCTACCCGATCACGAACGACGGCTACTCGCTGGCGAGCTTGCCCTCAGGTCGGACCGCATGGCCGACCAACACCGAGACTTCCTAGCCTGCCTCGCCGCGGCTAGCCAAGGAAGTGTGCTCTGCTTCCCACGTGGCGACCTCCGTCGATCCACCGAACGAACCGCCTCCCGCTGGCTGCTCGACACAACCAAAGCTCTAAACGGTTCGCGAATCTCAGGTGCCGACCTCAGTAAACACCGCGGCACCGCATGGTTCAGCGAGGTTCCTTCGTTCGCTGGCGGACTCGCCCGGCTCGATTTTCCGGCGACCGACCAAGAGTATGGCCTACGCAGTCTGCTCGAGCATTGCGCCGTCACCCGCAACCCCGGCGATCACGACCTCGCCAAAACCGCAGCCGGGTTCCGCAACGGCGTGGCACTCATCGAAGCTCGTCGCGGACCTCACTTCACACGCTTCGACGGCAATCTGTCGCAGCTAACGATGCCCTCCCCCGCCGACGCCGACCAACAATTTTCGCCGACCCGACTCGAACGCTGGGCCGACTGTCCTCACCGGTATCTCTTTCAGTCGGTTCTGCGCATCAACGAAATCGAACACCCCGACCGCCAGCTACGGATCTCGCCGCTCGACCGCGGCAATATCGTGCACCGCGCGCTCGATGAGTTCATGACGCAGATGATCGATGACGGTGAATCGCCGGCGCCCGGTGATCTGTGGAGCGACCAGCAGCGCCGAGTGCTCCGTGACATAACCGATAGCCACTGTGAGTTCTATGAAAATCGTGGGCTTACTGGCAAGAAACTCTTTTGGGAGCGCGACAAACGCCAAATCCTTCGCGACGTAGATCAGTTTCTAACCCACGACGACGAGAAAAGACTTGGCTGGCGCTCTATGCCATACCGAACCGAGCTGGCGTTTGGGCTTCAGGAAGCAGCCGACCCTGCAATCGTGCTAAAGCTCAGTGACGGACGATCGTTGCGATTCGTGGGAAGCATCGACCGGGTCGATCGAGGCCACGATGGCTCGATAGTTGTGATCGACTACAAGACCGGCAAAAAGCGATATTTTGCCAAGCTCGACGAAGACAATCCGGTCGACCACGGCCGCAAACTGCAGTTGCCGATCTATGGGCTGGCCGCCCGCAGCCATCTACGCAATCCTTCAGCCGGCGTATGGACCGGCTACTGGTTCCTAAACGACGATTCAAAGTTCGCCACGGTGGGTTATTTCCTAACCCCCGAGATTCTCAGCGAGTTCGACGCCGTTCTTCGAACCATTGTCGACAACATTGAGGCCGGGGTCTTCATCGCCCGTCCAAATATCCCGTCAAGTTTCAACAAGGGCAACTGCCCGTACTGCGACCCTGACCGGCTCGGCACAACCGAGCGGTATCGACAGTGGGAACGAAAGAAGCTCGCACCAGAGCTCGACTCGTACCGTCATCTCATCGAGCCCGAAACGTTGGAGCTGTAGCCTTGCCAGCAACGCCGAGAGCACGACGATCCACCATCACTATTTCAAAGACGCACCACTAGTGTCTGACTTCGACCAGGGCTCGTTATTCGATGAATCCTCGTCCAGCTCGCCTAACGACGAACAGGCGCCGATCGACCAGTCGGCGCGCGATCGCATCACCAGCGTCCTCGACGAAACCCTTTTCGTCGAGGCCGGAGCGGGTTCGGGTAAGACCACGGCACTGGTGTCTCGGCTGGTTTCGTTGATTCGGTCGGGAATCGACATCGACAACATCGCGGCCATCACCTTCACTGAGAAGGCAGCGGCAGAGTTGCGTGACCGGGTACGCCAACAACTTGAAGATGAGCTTGCAGACGATGCCGTCGCCGATTCCGACACGAGTCGTTACACCGCCGCGCTTCACGGCTTGGACGGAGCAGCTATCTCAACTCTTCACGCATTTGCTCAACGGATTTTGTCGGAGTACTCGATCGAAGCACGATTGCCACCTGGAGTAGAGGTTCAAGACGAAATCAGCTCCCAGGTCGCCTTCGAAGACCGTTGGCAGCGATTTATCGACCAACTGCTAGAGGAGACCGAGAGCGGTCGGGACTTCCTAATCGCGATGGCGGTTGGGGTAACTCTCGATCATCTGCGACAGGTGGCGAAAGCCTTCAACAACAACTGGGACCTGGTCGAAGAGCGGCTCCTAACAATCGGTCGAGAACCGTTAGCCCTTGACCTGTCGTGGATTGTCGATCGCGTCGCCGCCTTGGTGGCCTTGGGCGACGAGTGCGCCGACCCAATGGACAAACTGGCGCTTAAGCTCGCCGAGATACCGGCCTACGTCCTGCAGCTTCGAGCATGTCAAGACGACATCGAATTGCTCGACCGGCTCGTCAACCGCTCAGTGACCCTCAAGGTCGGGGGCGTTGGCAAGAAAGGCAACTGGCCAAGCCCCGACCATTCGGTCATCGACGTCCGCGATGAGGTGACCGAGGTCTTCGAACTCATCGAAACCCTTAGAAGCGAAGTTGCCGACGAAGCAATCACCCAACTTGCTGTCGGACTCGCGGCCTGGACAATCGAGGCCGCAGAAGAGCGCCGGCTCGAAGGACGGCTCGAATTTCACGACCTGTTGGTGCGGTCGCGTCAGATGTTACGCGACCCTGACGAAGGATTGGCTGTTCGCAAGAGCCTGCGCGAGCGCTACCAGCGGCTGTTGCTAGACGAGTTTCAAGACACCGACCCGATCCAGGTCGAATTGGCGTGCCTGATTGCAAGCAACGACGACGATGGCATGAAGCCGTGGCATGAACTTTCCATTGCACCCGGTTCGCTGTTTTTCGTCGGCGACCCCAAACAGTCGATCTACCGATTCCGACGGGCCGATATCCGCCTGTTTCTCGAAGCCCGCAGCACGTTCAGCGATGATCCCGTTCAACTCACCACCAACTTTCGTACCACCGAGCCAATCATTGCCTGGATCAACCACGTCTTTGGGCATCTGATCAGCTTTAGCGAAGGTTCGCAGCCCGACTACCAAGCACAGCATCCGGCTCGAGCAACAGCTCCAGGTGGAAACTCGGTGGTCACGATAGGCATGGCTCATCCAGCTGAGCTCGATGCCGAAGGGCTGCGCACTAGCGAGGCCAGCGATGTTGCCAATATCATCTGCCTAGCGATTCAGGAAAAGTGGCAGGTATCCGACTCCTCGGCACCGACCGGCTGGCGGCCGGCGAATCTGGGCGACATCACTATCTTGTTGCCCGCCCGGACATCGCTGTCGACCCTCGAACGGGCACTTGACGGTGCCGACATTGCCTACCGCGCCGAAACCAGTTCGCTGGTATATAGCACCGGCGAGGTTCGCGACCTCATGGCGGTGCTGCGCTCGGTCGCCGACCCGACCGACGAACTCGCCCTCGCCACGGCTCTACGCTCAGCGGTCTTCGGGTGTGGCGACGACGACCTCTACACCTTTCACCAGCAATACAACGGAAAGTGGAACCACCAAGCCCCCGTGCCTCAATCACTTCCGCCCGATCATCCGGTGGGCGAAGCAATGCACTTTCTTCGTGAGCTGCATGAGGCTCAGATGTGGCTGGCGCCATCGGAACTAATCGAGCGGATCGTCCGCGACCGCCGCATTCTCGAACTGGCCTTCGCCAACCGTCGACCCCGTGACCTGTGGCGACGATTTCGTTTCCTAACCGATCAGGCCCGCGCCTACGCCGAGTCTGAGGGTGGTGGCTTACGCGAGTATCTCGCATGGGCCGAACTGCAAAGCGCTGAAGGCGCTCGTGTTTCTGAAGCGGTTCTGCCCGAGACCGACGACGACTCGGTTCGGATCATGACCATTCACGGCGCGAAGGGGCTCGAGTTTCCGATCACCATCCTGTCGGGACTAACAACCCAGACCCAGCGAAAAGCCAACGGCGTACAGGTGCTGTTCCCCCCGCAAAACACAGAAACCGAATCGGCCGCTGGTTGGGCTATTCGGGTGAAGAAGGGTCTTGAGAATCGAGAGTTCGAACGCTACGGGTTACTCGACGAACAGCTCGGCTTTCACGAGACGCTTCGGCTGCTCTATGTGGCTGCGACGAGGGCGTCCGACCATTTAGTTGTGTCGGTTCACCGCAAGGTGAGGGTAAAACCGGTCCCGCAAGAAAAGCTATCGATGTCCGAGCTGTTCGCTAGCGTGCTCGACGAAGCCCCACCATATGAACATCTTGAACCCGATCCGAATGCGGTGGACCCCCCGCAGCTCGCAGCGAGCGAGGCTCTGATCGATCGCACCGCTTGGGAGTCGGAGCTGAGCAACGCACTCGCCAACGGAACTCGGCGACGGGTGCTAGCCGCTACCACGATCGCCCGCATGGCCGACGAGGCCCAGGCCGATGATCCAGCCCGCGATCCGGGTTTGGCAAAGGACTCTCGCGACCTCGACCTACCGCCATGGCAAAAGGGACGTTACGGAACGGCCATTGGCCGAGCGGTCCACGGGGTGTTACAAACCGCCGACCTCGTCAATGGGGTGGGGTTGGCCGATGTTGCGGCAGCGCAGGCCGCCGCCGAGGGAGTGATGGGCAAAGAAGCGGTCGTCGAAGCGTTGTCGCGCTCGGCGTTAGAAACCGAATCGGTCCGCCAAGCTGTTACAGGCCAGTACTGGCGTGAGATGTACGTCGCCGCCCCGGTAGCCGACGATCTAGTCGTCGAGGGGTATATCGATCTGCTATATCGCACTGGCGATGGTCTGGTGGTGGTCGACTACAAAACCGATGCTGTTCCCGATGACGCAACACTAGAAGCCAAGCTCGCCCGTTACCGCCTGCAGGGTGCCACCTATGCCCTGGCGGTCGAGGAGGCGACGGGTGAGACAGTTTGTCGCGTCATCTTCGCCTTCTTACGAGAAGACGGATCGACCGAACGCGAGGTTGTCGATCTTCGCTCCGCTATTGAAGAGGTTCGTTCAACCGCTATGATGGGCACCGTCTAAACCCCGGCCTTCCACTCAGCTGTTCGCAGTATGAGGGAACGTCCGGGGTCTTTCAGTTTTGTGGCGAAGTAGGCTGCGGTGAATGTCGACTGTCTCAGTATTTATCGATGGGCAGAACCTCTACAAGGGGGTGTCGAAGCTCTTTCGAAAACGAGTTCACCCGGTGCTTCTGGCAAGAGAGCTTGCTGGTGATCGCGAGTTGCTGGGCGCCAGCTACTACAGCGGAATTCATGACCCTCGTGAGAACCCGAAGATTCACGCGATGGCGATGAGGCGTCACAAGCTAATCCGAGCGACTGGGGTCGACGTTATTGAACGCACGCTTTCGTATCACTGGGAATGGGGCGTGGTCGATCGACTCCCGAAGCCGCACCACGCCGAGGATGGCGAGACTCATGAGGTCACCGTCGCCAAGCAGCGCCGCGCCCGCGAAAAGGGAATCGACCTTGCCCTCGGCCTCGATGCGGTCGAGGCGGCGCTCACAAAGTCGTGCGACACGATCGTGATCGTGAGCCGCGACCGCGATCTTGCCGAGGTCGCACGAGAAGTGCATGAACGGGCAGCGAGTCGACAGATCAGAGTCGAGGTCGCCGTGCCAGCTGGCGAGAACCAGTACGTGATGGAGGGCTACGACTACAGCCACTTTATCGACGCAAAGATGGTGGACCGGATAGCCGACAATTTCGACTACTTCCAGAAACTTCCGAAGGCCCAAGTCAACAAATTTCTCGAATCGCTATCGATGTAGCCTTGACCCACTTTGGCGCCGAGGAGATGGCAATCAACATCGCGCCGACATAGATTGCCAAACATCCGGAGGTGTGAAGCAGAGATGACCGAAGCGAGCGCTCGCACATTGTTTGAGTGGTTGGAGGCTCACGAGCGCGACCGCCCGGAAGCTCCGGCGATCATTTCGTCCGGGCGCATGATCAGCTTTCGTGAGTTGGCAGAGTCGACCAGACGGCTGGCAGCAGGCCTAGCCAGTATCGGTGTTGGACCACGCGACGTCGTAGCGGCACAACTTCCAAATTGTCCTGAGTTCTTTACGCTCTTACTCGCTACCGCGGCCCGTGGGGCCACATTGCAAACCATGCATATGCCCTATCGCAGGGCAGAATTGTCCAACCTGTTAGGCCATGGAGAAGCCAAGGTAGCCGTGGCCGTCAGCGCGACAAAAGAGCGCCAGCCCGCCGCTGAAATCGTCGCGTTGCTACCAGATCTTCCCCGTCTTGAAACTGTGGTGTCACTCGGCATCTCAGTCGAGGGAGCCACCGATTTCGATGATCTGGCCGCAGCGAAGCCAACAGCGGACACCATCAGTACTCCCGACGTCGACCTGCCCTATGTGCTGCTCTACACCTCGGGTACCACCGCTGGCCCAAAGGGCGTGCCTCACACAGCTCGAAGATTTCTTGCAAACGCATCGTCGGCGTCGTCGGAGCTACACCTAACACCGAGCGATCGCATCACTTCCCTTGCTCCCTTCTCACACCTCTATGGCCTATTCACGCTCCAGATCGGCCTGGCCGCCGGCGCCTGTGCCGCCATGATCCCTGCGTTCGACCCAACCAGCCTGCTCGAAGACTTGGCAGAGCTCGCTCCTACCGCGCTATTCACTGCCCCCGCCCACCTCGCACCCTTCGTAGCAAACGATCTGTTGCAGCCGGAGCATTTGGCGAAAACTAGACTTGTATGCATGTCGGGATCGACTGTTCCTACCCCGCTCGCGACCGCGGTCGATGCGCTACTCAATGACGGGTCGGTTATCGGTCTGTGGGGTATGACCGAGTTGCAGGTTGGCACCTTCGGCCGCACCGGTGACCCATTTGAGTCTCGTGTCTCCACCGCTGGCAGAGCCGCAGTGGGGATGGATCTTCGAGTGGTCGATTCCGCGGGCGATGCGTTACCAGCAGGATCTGAAGGCGAACTGCAAGCGCGAGGGTCTTCGATATTTGAGGGTTATCTACGTAGTCCTGAAGAAACCGAGGCAGCGTTCACCGACGATGGCTGGTTCAAAACTGGCGACCTTGCCAGCATGGACCGCGACGGGTTTCTGCGGCTCACTGGTCGCACCAAAGAGATCATCAATCGCGGCGGAATCAAGTACAACCCAACCGAGATCGAGGCACTTGTGCTCGCTCACCCCTTGGTATCTAGCTGCGCGCTATTACCGGTCGCCGATGAGATCCTTGGCGAACGAGGATGTATCTGTGTCGAGGCTCGCGAGCCATCGATCACGCTCACTGAACTATGCGCTCTTCTCGATGAGCACGGCGTCGCCAAGTACAAGTGGCCTGAGCGAATCGAGTTCTTCGACGAGTTCCCAATGACACCAACCCGCAAGGTGCGGCGCGGTGTGTTAGCGGCCCTGCTAGCCGAGCGCACCTCATGAAAGACATCGTGCGGCGCGGTGTGTTAGCGGCCCTGCTAGCCGAGCGCACCTCATGACCCGCCAACCACGCCGCATGGAGCGTCGCACTCCCGTTTGGGATCCACCCGACTCGATCATTGAACTATTCCCGGATGTTTCGGGAAATACTCTTAACGGCGTTGGCGAGACAAGCCCGCGGCGCGTCGCAGCACCGATGTGGCGCAACCCGGCCGAAATCGCGCATGGCCGTGTTCAGGATCACATCACCGCTGCCTATACCGAACATCCCGTTCTTAGCAAGGGCATGAGAGCGGGTGGCAGATTCAAACCAGCTCCGCTGGCTACCGAGCAAACCCGACACGAGCCCGACGAGTGGTCGAAAAAGATCAAAGATTTCGTCTCCGCCGCCGAGTTTCCGGCCAGCAAGGTTGCCATTATCGGATTTCGACAGGAATGGGCCTTCGATGGTTCCGACGTCGACTATGAGTGGCTGATCCTGCTTGCCGATGTCATGGAGTACGAAACCCTGTCGACGGCGCCGCAATGGCAAGCTGCAGGCGAGGTGCACCGCAGCTACAACCGGGGCACCACAATGGCTCGCGACCTCGCCGACTGGATCCTTTCTCAAGGATACGCAGCGGTCGGGCATGGTGGACCCGGAGCAGGGCCGGTGTTGCTGATTCCTCCAGCGATCGAAGCTGGTCTGGGCGAACTAGGCAAGCATGGCTCTCTCATCGACGAGCACATGGGTTCAGGATTTCGGCTTAGTGCTGTTCTGACCGATCTTCCTCTCGTCGCTGATGCCGCTCCCAAACGCTTTTTCGTCGACACCTTCTGCGAGGGTTGTCGTGTCTGTACCGATGCCTGCCCGCCGGATGCGATCGGCCCCGACAAGAAACTGGTTCGCGGCGTCACCAAATGGTCGGTCGATTTCGACAGATGTCTACCGTTCTTCGCGGTCTCGTACGGCTGTGGAGCTTGCATTGCGGTCTGTCCTTGGACCAAGCCCGATGCGGCCCCTCGCCTCGCCGAGATCATGCGTCGAAAACACGGCGGCGGCGATTAGCAAGCCTTAGCTGGTTCCGGGAATCGTTGCTGGGATAGCTCCTTCGAGTTCGAGAAGGAAGCGCTTCGCCGCTAGACCGCCCGCGAAACCTGTTAGGGAACCGTCGGCCCCGACAACTCGATGGCAGGGCAATACTACCGATACTGGATTTCGGCCGTTTGCTGCTCCGATGGCCCGGACCGCTTTTGGTCGACCGACCCGCTTTGCCTGCTCGCCATAGCTTGCCGTCTGGCCGTAGGGAATAGTCGCCAACGACCTCCACACCTCAATCTGGAAGTCGGTCCCGCGAAGATCTAACCGAATATCGAACTCGGTTCGTTTGCCTGCGAAATATTCGTCGAGTTGGCTGGCAACCCTCGCTAGAACCTCATGGGTGGGTTGCTCGACGGCTTCTTTGCTCAGCTTCACTCGCCCCGGATCATCGTCTGGCCACAGTATGGCGACCAGGCCGTCGTCGGATGCGATGAGCTCGAGTGGTCCGAGCGGCGAGCGGTAGGTAGTAGAGAACATTTCAGGTGGCCTTTCGTTGGCGGTCGGCGGACGTCGTGGCCCACAGGTGATGGGTTGCGTAGCTGCGCCATGGCGACCAATTGGCGGCCAGTTCGGCCAGTTGTTTCGGATCCTCGGGAAGCCCGAAACTTACGGCCGCCTTTCGAAGCACCAGGTCGCCCAGCGGGAAAATATCGGTGTCGCCGAGTGCTCGCATGGCGATTATGTCGGCTGTCCATGGTCCAATTCCGGGCAATGCCAAAAGCTGGTTACGAGTCGCTTCGCGCTCGGCTCCCGGTGACAGGTCGAGTGCTTCGTCGACCACTGATTTTGCCAGTGCGGCGATTGTTCGCTGTCGGGCACCGGTGATCCCGATCGGAGCGGTATCGACAGCCGCCAGGGTTTCTGCATCTGGGAAGACATACCCAAGATCATCGCCGAATCGATCGACCTCGGTTCCGAAGTTTGCGACTAGACGCCCTGCAAAGGTGCGTCCGGCGGCCACCGATACCTGTTGACCGAGCACCGTCGTGACAGCTTGTTCGAAACCGTCGACCGCTCCAGGTACTCGAAGACCCGGATCGATCGCGACGATCGCTTCAAGGGGCGTACTCGCGAATCGCTCCGCCACACTGTGGGGGTCGGCGTCGAGGTCGAGCAGTCTTCGTATTCGTGAGACGGCAACCGACAGATCGGCAAAGTCATCTAGCTGCAGTTCGCACCACACGTGATCAGATTTTGGGGTGATGGTGGCTGCGCCGAGGCCTCTCGGCAACGAGAGCGTACGGCGAAGCACTCGATCGTCGACCGACACGGTGCCTTCGGCGCCGTGAGATGCCATCCATTCGAGCAGGGGGGTTGGGCTAAACGGTTGTCGCACAGCGAGCCGAATCGCGATGTTGCCGGTGGAGCCAGAGCCCCCAGCACCCTTGGAGCGCAGCATGGTGGGGCTGAGTGCGAAGACTTCGCGGACCGTGTCGTTGAACTGTCGAATCGAAGAGAACCCGGCTGCAAAGCACACCTGGGTAAAAGGTAGGTCGGTGGTTTCGATGAGGATGCGAGCGGTCTGGGCCCGCTGCGCCCTGGCTAGAGCGATAGGCGACGCCCCCACCTCGGTCTTGAGGATTCGGGTGAGGTTGCGTTCACTAACCGCGAGTTGGTTGGCGAGGCCGCTCACACCGTCGCGGTCGATCACGCCATCGGCGATCAAGCGCATGGCCCGCCCAGCTAGGTCGGCCCGTAGGTCCCACTCGGGAGAACCAGGTGAGGCGTCGGGTCGGCAGCGCTTACAGGCCCGAAACCCAGCGCGCTGCGCGGCGGCCGCGGTGGGATAGAACTCGACGTTCTGACGCTTTGGCCGAACCGGGGTAGGGCAGCTTGGCCGACAGTAGATCCCAGTTGAGGTAACACCGGTGATGAACCATCCGTCGAAGCGGTGGTCGCGAATCTCCACCGCCCGGTAGCAACGATCGAAGTCCAACGTGGTTGTCATGTTGGCCAGTCTGACAACTCACCGAGCCAATGACTAGCGGAAATCAGACAAGCAGGTAACCAGCTATCCGACTGTGATCTTTTCGCTGATGAAGGTGATTCCGTTGTCGAGGGTCTTGTGGACAGGACAGCGTTTGGCGATCTCGGCTAGACGATCTTTTTGGGTGTCGTCGAAGTCGCCTTCGATAAAGATCTCGCTGCGGACACCGTCGAGCCAACCGGCGGCGTCGCCGTCGCAATCGTTGCAATCGTCGACGTGCAGCTTTTCGTACTCGTAACGAACCGAGACCGACTCGAGGTTCCAACCCTTGCGTTGGGCGTAGAACGAGAGCGTGATCGAGGTACAGGCAGCTAGCGCGCCCAGCAACTGTTCGTATGGATTCGGACCCTTGTCGGTGCCATTGAGGTCGAGCGGTTCGTCGGCATGCCACACGTGACGACCGTTGCGAATCTCCACGAGTGTTCCCGATGTTAGGTCTGCGGTAATGACTGTCATAGGTCACAGGCTACGGTTACCGCAGGATCGTTCAGCTAAACGGAAGAGTTCGTGACATGAAATTCGGAATCGCCTTCGCCAACACCATGGGCTTCGCAGAGGCCGAGGGAGCTGCCGTGCTCGCTCGAGGGGCCGAAGCCGCAGGCTTCGATTCGGTGTGGACTGTAGAGCACGTCATCGTTCCCAAGGATTACAAATCGACCTATCCCTATGATCCGAGCGGAAAGATGCCCGGTGGTCCTGAGGCATCGATACCCGACCCGTTGATCTGGTTGACTTGGGTGGCAGCCAACTCGACCACGCTGCGTCTCGCCACCGGAATCTTGATCCTTCCCGAGCGCAATCCGTTAGTTCTTGCCAAAGCCGTGGCCACCCTCGACAACTTGTCGGGCGGCCGGGTTGATCTCGGTATTGGGGTCGGCTGGCTCGAAGAAGAGTTCGACGCACTGGGCATCCCCTGGGCCAAACGAGGCGCACGCACCGACGAATACATTCAGGCAATGCGC
>CBERPN010000039.1:0-19186 GCA_965524675.1 uncultured bacterium | reverse complement strand
GGGTAGCGCTTGCCCAAGCCGAGGCGGCAGCTGTTGAATCCGAGCCCGTGGTCGCGGCTCCGCGCGGTGCCGGGGCGGGCGCATTCGACGGAATCGTCGACCGGCCTTCGGTGGCTGGTCATTTCATTGTGTCGCCTCAAGACACCTGTGTGCTCGACGATTGGGGCGATAATCGCTTGACTCTCACAGCCTGTCACCCGAAGTTCTCGGCCCGTCAACGAATCGTTGTGGTGGCTGAGTTGGTAGGCGAGGCCGTCGCCCGAATCGATCGCCCCGAAGTTGCCGAGGCCGCTGGCGACGCAGGACTAGGTGTCGACGAATACTCCCAAGAACCGAGCGAAGAAGCATCAGCCGGAGCCGATTCCATCCCCACCACCACGGCGCAGGGCGAGCCAATTGTTGAAGATCTCGATTCGGGGCTCGGCTGGGACACATCGGCTCTTAAGCCCGCGATTGCTTGGGGCGTAGTTGCAATCGCCATCTATCTAGTCATGCAGACGGTGGCCAGCCGCTGGCGACGCTGGCCAACTTGGCTTCTTTTCAGCGTACCGATCGCCTTACCCATGTTCGTTGGGTTCCAGCATCTCGACCGCTTCTTGCCCGCACTGTAAGACTGCAAGACTGTGCGCGTGAGCAAGCGATCTGACCGCACCCTCTTTGGACTTCTTTGTGCAGTTCTGTTGGCACTGCTGGTGCTGTCGAGCTGCTCGTCGGGGTCCGCTAGCGACGACGACCAGGCCACCGCCGGTCTTCCCGGTGTCCTGCAGGCTGGAGTGGCCGCCACAACTACCTCGATCGATTGGGGCGAGATTATTCTCGACGAAGACCCAATCGATTTCTACCAAGCCGAACTTGGCAGTTGTCTCAACGAGTACAGCTGGGTTCAGGACAAGCAACGGATTAACCGCCTTACCGAAGTCTCGTGCGAGCTACCGCACGAGAAGGAGGTCTACCTGGTGACTCAATACAGCGCCACAGCCGAGGAGCCATACCCCGGCGAGGAACTAATGACCGAGATTGCAACCCAACTCTGTTACCGAGATTTTGAGGTGTTCGTGGGTCAGTCGTTCGAGCTATCGAAGTACGACATCGACCACTCGTATCCGCCTCGCGCCAACTACGAGGTTGGCTATCGCGACATCATCTGCATGGTGAAGACCACCGACAAGACGGTTGGATCGGCTCGACAGAGCAGACTCTGACAGGCTTCGTTTACACCGGATTCTGAGCCGCCCGTCACCCTCAATGAACGCGAGGCGTGGTCTTATCGGCACCATCGGTGGGAAACTTAGGAGTTGTTAGTAGCGTGGCCGCATGATCTCTGCACTGCTTGCCGTTGTCGTTGGCGCTCTGATCGGCCTTTACCGGGGCGGTCAGCTTTCGAACCTTGGTGGTCTTCGGATTGAGAGTTGGCCGTTACTGGGTGTGGGCGTCGCCATCCCGCTACTGGTTAGTTGGACCGATCCGCCGCTTGGAGGCCTGTTCGTCTTCATTGCGCTCGGCTGTCTTATCGCCTTTGCTTTGATGAACTTCACACTCACCGGCATGGGGGTAGTCGCATTCGGACTGTTCCTGAACCTGATTCCGATCATGGTCAACGGGTCGATGCCCGTTAGTGCCGAGGCGATGGTACGAGCCGACATGGCCGACTCGATCGCAGCGGCCACTCAACTCGATCTTGCGGCACCGCGGCACGTCGAACAGGCTGGCGACCACCTGGTGTTTTTGGGCGACACAATCCCCATCGGGCTGTTCGATCAGGTGCTCTCCTTCGGCGACATGATCTTGCTGGTCGGCTTGGCCACCGTGGTCGCTAACAGCACCCGCCGTCGACCGCGAACCGAAGAGGGCCAACGGGTCCTTTTGCCAGCCCTGGGTGGCATCGAACCGGCTCTGACCAATCGCTTTCAACCCAACCGCGCCATCTAGCCCGCACCCTCTACTCTAGGATTGGCGAGCGCTGCCAAGCCTGCCCAAGACTGGGGGATCGCGCCGAGGCCTTCGCCGGTGTCGGGATTCCAATACTCCGCCAAACCCGAGACCGCGGCCCCATCTCGAAGCGCGCCCGCCAACTTTTCGGCCACCTCGGTCGCACCGTTACGTCGAGCCGCGACTGTCAACAGGTAATTGATTTGCGGCCACGCTGGGCCCCGCCAGTAGCGGGCAGAATCAAACGTCGCCTCGGCACGGTGGACTCCTGAGGGCCCGAACCTCGCTCCGTAGGCATTTGGATCGACGAGTTGGCTCAGCGCCGCCTTCACGGCTAGCTCATCGGCCGACACCAGCAGCGGCAACATTGCGTCGATCGTGCGGGCAGCCCCACTGGTACCCACATTGTCGCCGCCATCGGCCCAGGTCTCGCCGTTCCAGCGAACATCGAGAGCGTCCACGATCCCGGTCGCCTTGGCGATCTCGCTGGCGAACCCGTGGCTATCGTTGCTGCTGAGCACCGAAGCCAGCTCGAAGGTATTGAACGCCACGAGCGCATTGAAACCCGCCGATGCGACTCGAAACAGCGGGTTCACCAGCGGCGCTCCGCCCGACGAGTAGACGATTTCATCGACCAGAAACGACTTGTGGGCGCGCCAACGGCCAAGCTCGAAACCGCCCGGACATTTATCGTCCCAGCGCGGGCTATCGTCGGCACCCGATTCCCACGGATGACACAGCATCACCAGACCGTCGTCGCTTCGCTCGCGATGCTCGAGCAAGAATCTCAGACCCGACATAGCGCGCCGTACGGTGTCTTCTCCGACCGTGATTCCCCGCCGGATTAGCTCGGCAACAGCGTGGCCATACATCGGCGGTTGGGTAATCGACGAGCTCCCCTGACGGCCCCACAACTCTTCGCCGTATCCGGGGTCGAGGTGATAGTTCATGTGCGGAACGAAACCCAGGTGGCCCTGGGTCGACAATGCCAGTTCGATTTCGCTCAACGCCCGGTCGCCACAGCCTAGCTCAGCCCAAACGATCGCGTGGAAACACGAGTCCCACAACCACTGCCACGGGTACACCTCTCGGTTAGGAGCCGTATAGCCAGGCTCAACCCAATGCGCCTCCATAACATCCCTGGTGTCAGACACGTCCCTAATCATCTGTCCCTAATCACTCCGTCCATACTCGCCAATAGGAAGCTACTCTCCATGGCTCATGAGCCGATGTGCGTTCCTATCATTTCGACTCGGCCAGGCCGACGGCGTGTCGATCGTTGCCGACTCGTGGAGTCGAGCGCTAACCAATATCGGCTTCGACATCGTTACGGTGGCTGGCGAAGGCCCGGTCGACCGAATTGTCCCCGGGCTCGCGATCGATGCTGTCGAACCACCGAGTGTTGGCGAAGTAGAACTTGCCCTCGCTGATGTTGACCTAGTGGTCGTCGAGAACCTGCTCTCGATCCCACTCAATCTGGGCGCCTCACGGGTGGTGGCGACAGCTCTTGCCGATCGCCCTGCGCTACTGCACCATCACGATCCACCTTGGCAGCGCGACCGATTCGAACACATCACCGAGTTGCCACCCGACGATCATGCGTGGCGCCATGTAGCCATCAACATGCTCACCAAGGGCCAAATGGCCGACCGTGGCATCGAGGCCACGGTCATATACAACGGCTTCGATACCAGCCCCGCGCTGGCCGACCGTACGAGGAGCCGAGATGCCCTCGAAGTAGCCGACGACGAATTGTTGATCGCACATCCCGTCCGGGCGATCGAGCGAAAGAACATCTCGCGTGCGATCCAAATTGCTTCAGACCTCGGCGGAACCTATTGGCTTCTCGGCAAGGCCGAAGATGGCTACGACGACGAACTGGCCACACTGCTGGCCAATGCCAGCTGTCGCGTAATTCAGGCTTCGACACCCACCCGATCAGAGATCTACGCGGCCGCCGACTTTGTGGTGTTTCCATCAAAGTGGGAAGGCTTCGGCAACCCACCGATCGAGGCCGCAATCTACCGAAAACCGGTCGCGGTCGGAACCTATCCCGTTGCATCAGAATTGCGGGCGCTCGGATTCGATTGGTTCGATCCGTCCGACATCGATGGGATGCGCAGTTCGATCGAGCGACCAAACCTCGAAATGCTCGACCGAAACTACCGCCTAGCATCCGAACATCTTTCCCATGACGTAATGGCCGACCGTCTCGCCGATCTCATCGATGAGGCAGGATGGACACCATGACCGTCGATCCCAATTCACGTGAGGCTGTGTTAGCCAAACGAGCGCGCATCGCCAGCGCCGTCGAAGCGGGCAAGCGGGTGGGTTATGGACTGTTCGGGGTTGCCATCGTTACCTTCTTCATCGGGTTTTTCGGCACCCTCACCTCCACCAAGGTGTCGATAATCGTGGGCTCGATGGTCGTCGGGTCGATCATTCTCGCTCCGGCAATCGTGTTCGGGTATGGGGTGAAAGCTGCGATTCGTGAAGAATCCGGCGGAGGACGCTCGGGAGGGGGGCACTAGATGTCGGTTCGACTGTCAGCCGACAAACGTCGCAGTCAGCTAATGGCTGTTGCTCTTGAAGCTTTCGGCACAAACGGGTACCACGATACCTCGATGAACCAAGTCGCCGAGGCGGCAGGGATCACCAAGCCTGTCGTCTATCAACACTTCGAATCGAAGCACGCTCTGTACCTGGCACTGTTGGTCGACATTGGTGAACGGCTCCGAAATGCAATCTCGGAAGCATTGGCAAAGGCGGACAGCCCGCGTGAACTCGTCGAGGCCGGATTATCGGCATTCTTTGAGTTCTTCGGCAAGGAACCGCACAGCTTTTCGGTGATGTTCGGCGATGGCGTTCGCAGCGACAGCGACTTTGTCAACGAGTTAGAGAAGGTCGAGGAATCAATCGTCGAGAACATCGTCGCCGTGCTGAACATTCCAGAGGTAGACGACGACAATTTGCGGGTATTGGCCCATGGGGTTGTAGGGCTCACCGAAGGAATTGGTCGTCACTGGCTAGAACGAGGCTTTCACCTAGCCCCTGGCGACCTAGCGCAGCAGGCGGCCGAAATGGCCTACTACGGGCTACGCGGAGCCAATCGCAACTAGGCGGGGGTGATGTTGGCTCCGCGATTGCTTGGGTGATCGCGTTCTTAAGAAATATCGATGGGGCTAGCGGGCAATCGTCCTGCCGCTATCGGAGCCAAGAACTCACGCAGTCGCGGGGGAAGCACCGGTTCGTCCGAGGCGATGAGCTCTTCAACATCCCACCACTTCGCACCCCGAAACGCTAGCGCCTCGAAGTACTCGAGGCCCTTTGGCGCATACTCGCCACCGTCGCACCATGCAACGTGGATCCGCTCATCGGAATCAAAGAACATTCCGGCGAAGGTGAACTGCACTTGCTGGGTCCAGATGCAGGGGCCAATCTCGACGTTGGCGATACCGGTTTCTTCGTGGACTTCGCGCAGCGCTGCTTGCTCGCTCGACTCGCCCGGGTCCATGCCGCCGCCCGGAATCTCCCACCAGGCGGGCTTTGACCGGTCGGCCGGATCGATGGCATTCACCATGAAAATTCGACTGGACCGGTCGAGCAGCACGACCCTTGCAGCAGGTCTACGTTGTCTCACAGTCGACGAACCTACCGGACATCATGGGTCGTCGCCCGCTTTCTGAAACACTTGACAGACACCCCCCCGGCCATATGCTTAGATGAACAAGAGTTCCAATTCATATCGACTTTGTGGAAGGAATGCATGCTAGTTGGCTTGACGCACTTAAGGGTTCCGTTGCGAACAGCCGTGAGGTACAGCGCGCTATTGGCGGTGGCGCTATCGAGCTGTTCGAGCGCTACTAGCCATGCGACTAACACTGACACTGCTCCTGATTCAGCGAGTGGTGAGACCTCTATCGCGTTAGGCGAAGTCATGGACGCAACGGACTCCGCTGTCGTCTTCGGCGACGTGGTGGGTGCAGCAGATCCGGATGGCCGACTCGATGGATTCCTGGAATGGCCTTATGAGACCTTCGAGCAGTTCTTGCTCGATGTTGATGACGTCTTTGTTGGCGAAGTAACTGGCATCACCACGGGCCGAGACGCTCCTCCTGACGCGGTCAAACGTGCGTTGATCATCTCGGTGGAGGAGAGCTTCAAGGGTGACCCGGTAGGCGAAGTCGTGCTCGAGGATGGTGGCGAGTGGCTCACCGAAACCGGTCGAGCAATTCAGGGCTCCCATACTCCCTGGCTGAAGGTTGGACAACGCGCATTTTTCTTCTCGACCCAAGCCGCTGGCGCCAATCAGGCTTGGTCACCTTGGGGAATCATTCCGGTTGCCGACAACGCGGTGGTATTAAAGCGGGTTCCTGGTGGAGCGCTAGAAGAGTTCGTCGCGGTAGAGACGCCGGTCGAATTGTTCTTAACTCGGTTGTCACAGGCGTTGAGAAAGGTGGAGGCTGGCGCAGTAGACCCGGTTCCGGACCTAGAAGCGGTGGCGAACGAACTTGAAGACATTACAGGTGAGGTCACGAGTCTTGGCTCGCTTCGGGCGTCCGACGGAATCGCGTGGGAACTTGTGGGCGCCGAATCCAATGGAGGCGTCTGCTGGGCAGTGGTTCCCGCTGCAACAGTCTCTAGCGCTAGGCCAAATCTCTGCTTCTCGCTCGATGACCTTCGGGCAATAACCGCAGAGGGGGCAGTTGCGATGACTAAGGCTGGCCCTGACTTTCAGTTCGTAGTAGCAGTCTCCCGCCAGGGTACCGACATCTCAACGATTGCCGAACTCGCATCAGCCGCGCCAATCGACTTGGACATTGCGCAGTTAGCCGAGTTCAAAATCTACTTCGTGCCAGAAACAACCAAGCTCGATGAACCGAAGGATACGACAAATGACGACGAGTAAACCCAGGCGATTGGTTGCTGCAAGTGGACTAATTGGTGTCGTCGCTGGCTCGATCTCGGGTGCTGGCGTGGCTTCGGCCGGTCACGACGACCCAGACGATTGGCCGGGGATCGATGCTCATCGAGTGTGGATTCAAGCCATGCCAGCTGCTGACGGTGCTGAGCGACGACAAGGTGCGGTGCACGGCGCCCTTCAAGTCGATCGATCTACCGACATCGGTGCGGTGGACATCAATGCGACAACGTGGACGGATCTCAAAATTCGCGAGAGCGAGGCTGTTTCATTCGGGAATGCTGGCGACTACCTATGCACAACCCATTTCACCTCAACCGGTTGCAGTCAAGGCCGAATAAGACTGAGAATCCCCGCCAGTCGCTCCCTGACAGACTGGAAGACACTCGGCTGCCATGAGAACGGACACAGTGCAGGGCTCGAACATGTCCCTTCGCAGCCGCTTTCCTGCATAGCCAACCTCGGATTCACCGGACGAACGACACTAACCTCTACGTCAACCCACGATGACTTTGATGCGATCGCTGACGCGAGGGCTGGCTGAGAGAAGCTAGTTGCCCGGCTTTGAATTCAGACAATCTGGGGGGTGACAGGCGAGCGTGACGCATCCGAAACTAGAGAAACTCTATTCCGTTGCCCCCTCGCTTCCCGCTGACCTCTTCGACTCACAATCGCTGTCAGAACCTTTGTCCACTGTTTTGTCACATGCCAATATTCAGGTGCTGGCAATGGCCTGCAAGCAACTGAGGCCGGACCTCGCCGACGAAGCGTTTCACGAGTTCGCCACACCAAGAGACGTGTTGTCTTGGTTGGAACAAGCGACTGGCGATGCAAAACTGGATGAGCGGTTCGACCCAACAGATTACAGTACGAAAAGAGTCACGATTCGCCCACTAGTCGAATCAGACCTGCCGGTCCTTTATCAGGCAGCAGTACAGCCCGAAGGGGCACACCGGTGGCGATTTCGCGGTCGTACCCCATCACCTGAAGAGTTTAGACAGGCCCTGTTCAGCTCGGATTTGCTGTTTCACTTCGTTGTCGCCCAATCGGTTCCACAAGAAACGGCGATCGGCTACATTGCCGCCTATGGAGCCGATAGCTGGTCGGGATACTGCTACATGGCTTTGCAGAGAGTGGCAAGGCCAGAGGATGACGCGCCTTCGAGCGGTGTCGTAATGGAGGGCTTTCTCTCCGGAATTCGCTACGCTTTTGACCACTTTCCCCTGCGAAAAATCTATTTCGAGGTCCCTGAATACAATCTGTCCCTTTTCGGCGATGTCGAGATCGTCAAGAGCGAAGGAGTTCTGAAGGAACACCAATTCTACGCTGACAAGTGGTGGGACGTACATGTTCTAGCAATCTGGCGATCCGACTGGACCAGCGCATCAAAGTCCTTCATGAAACCATGGACGCTCATCGGCGAGTCGACGAACCTACCGGACATCCCCCCATGAGATTCACCTGGTAGGGATACTTCTTGGGTGGCTACCAGGCTCCTGCACCAAAAAGACATCAACGGTTCGGCCGAAGAGGTCGACCCGGGCCAACTCGATGAGGTGCTCGAGTCGTCGGTTTGGGTATGGCTCGACATCACAGACCACACCCCAGACCATCTCGAGACGCTCGCCGAAACGTTCGAGTTCGACAACATGGTGCTCGAAGATGTGAACGATATCGAACTGCTACCGAAGTTTGAAGACCATGGCGACCACCTTTATTGCGTCTTTCATTCACTTACCACGGTTGACGAAAATATCGATACTGCCGAGGTCGACTGCATTCTCAAGGGCAATCTGCTGGTCACTCTGCACGACCTGCCTCTTTCTGGCGTCGATTCACTGTGGGAGCTCACCGAACGACATCCTCGGGCGGTTGGCTGCACCGACGCCGCGGTTCTGCTGGCTCGCCTGGGCGAGATAATTGGGCGACGCTTCCTCGAAGTGCTGGTCGCGCTCGATCGACGAATCGTCGAACTCAACGAACTTGCACTTCGTGCCGACCCAGCGGTGCTGGTTGATGTACAGCAGCTCCGACGCGACGAGTCAACCATCAGAATGATGCTCGCGCCGCAGCGCCAACTGATGGCATCTTTGGAGCTCGATGACTCTCCGTTGTTGAGCGATCGGGCTCGCCAGCGATTTGGCAGCGCCTATGACGTTCACAATCAGGTGGTTGAGACCCTTGAGATCGCCCGTGCGCTGCTGAACGACACCCTCGACACCTACCACGGTGCGACCGCCGAGAAACTCAATGAGGTCACCCGCGTGCTCACTGTGTACGCGGCCATCATGTTGCCGCTGTCGATCATCGTTGGCTTCTTTGGCATGAACTTCTCGAACCTTCCATGGACCGAAAGCAGTTACGGGATCTGGTTGGTGACGGGAGCAATGGCCGTCTTCGCGATCGGCTCTTGGATCTTCTTCAGTCGTCGCGATTTCGTCGGTGGCCCCGATCTCGGGTCGGCGTCGCGTCGAGTGGGCAAATCGCTGGCTGCCGTGGCGCGCGCTCCAGCAAAACCCGCCACGTTGTTACGGCGATCGCGCAACGACAAAGAGCTTGATCTGTAACGGATCGACACTCTCAACTTTTATTCATGACGGTCGATTGGATTTGGTGCAGCGCGGACCCATGGGCATCCTCTCCGGCCATAGACCCAACCGGTCGACCGTGGCCTCCGATACCACCGCTCAGCTGATTTTCGATCACCTCGAAGCCTCTGGCCTGCATGAAAGCCACGAGCTTCTCGAAATTGGCTACGACTCTGGGGCCCGCCACAGCCGGCCGTTGGCCGAACTGCACAGTGGCAGCTATCGATTCCAGCAAACAGACGAATTCGCCTCGACCCCGGCTGGCCCGTCGGGCAATCGCTTCGATGTCAGTGGATTCAATACTTCTTTCGATGTCGCGGTCGCTCAGTCGGTCTTCGCCTTCCTCCCGTTCAACGACGTCCGCTTGTGCCTGTACCAAACCGCCAAAGTTCTGGGGAGAAACGGGTGTTACTACAGCACTTTCTTCAACTCCGAACTCGCTCCCCCACCCGCCGATTTCGCGAACTGCTACTTCTCGGTAAACCCGTTAGCGCCCGGCCCGTTCAGCTACTCGATCGATGATCTACAGCGTGCGGCGGCCGGGCTGGGGTGGTCGGTGCGAGAAGTAACCGACTGGCTAAGCCCCGACGGGCAACAATTGGCCTGCTTTCGGCGGCGGTCGACTATCTGGGCCCCCCGCCAAGCTTTCGGTCGAAGGCGACGGCACTAGGGCCAATGCCCACCGAAATTACTGCCCTCAGGACCGGTCACCGGTCATTGCAACAGTAATTCCGGGTTTGGGTTTGGTTGCCGATCTGCCCTTTTGGTGGGGTGGGCCTATTATCGGTCGATGGCGATTTCTAAAGATGGGTCGACTTTCTCAAACTGGGCCGGAAATCAGATTGCCGCGCCGGTACGAATCGATCGTCCCAGGAGCGAACAGCAACTGGCGGCGTCGGTTACCGAGGCAGCCAACCGAGGCTGGACGGTTAAGGCGGTGGGTGCGGGTCACTCATTCACCGACATTGCCCTCACGAGCGGGCTGTTACTAGATCTGTCTCAATACTCCCAGGTGCTTAAAGTCGACGGAAACCTCGTGACGGTTCAATCTGGAATTCGTCTGCACGACTTGGCAAAATCGCTAGCTTCACACGGGCTGGCCCTGCCAAATCTGGGCGACATCGACGCTCAATCGATAGCCGGAGCAATATCCACGGGTACGCACGGCACCGGACTTGGGTTCGAAGGTGTCGCTTCGTGCGTGGTCGCGATGCGGGTGGTCACCGGCGACGGCGAACTGCTCGACCTCGATGAAGCACAGCTACGTGTCGGCCGGGTTGGACTGGGAGCTGCCGGGCTGATCTCGACCGTCACGCTCAATTGCGTTCCAGAGTTTTGGCTGCGGGCGCAAGAGGATCGTCGCACGCTCGACGAGATGCTCGAGTTATTCGATGTATGGACTGATGAGTACGACCATGCAGAATTCTTCTGGATGCCACACACAAACAAGGTTCTAACCAAGCGAAACACCCGTCTGTTCGACGAACCCCATCCGGTTTCGCGCCTGAAGCGCGCCCGCGGACGCCTAGCCACCGAACTGTCCGAGAACGTTGCCTATGGCGCGCTGTGTCGGCTGGGTAAATCGCGACCCGAACTGATCCCGCGACTAGCTAAGGCCGTGGTGTCCGGTGCGTCGGAAAGGACCTACACCGCCCCCAGTTGGGAGGTGTTCGCCACCCCTAGGCGGGTCAAGTTCGTAGAGATGGAATATGCGATCCCAAGAGAGGTATGGACCAGCGCGTTCAAAGAGGTACAGCACCTCATCGATGTCATCGACGAGCCCGTAAACTTCCCCATCGAGGTGCGGGTGCTCGGCGGCGACGACATCTCGATGTCGATGGCTAACGGACGCGACAGCGTGTTCATCGCAGTCCACAATTACCGAGGGATGGCCTACGAGCGTTACTTCAGAGGTGTCGAGAGCATCATGAAACGCTACGAGGGTCGTCCGCATTGGGGGAAGTTGCACTACCGCATAGCAGAAGATCTCGAGCCCGCCTACCCAGACTGGGATCGGTTTCAGGCCTTACGACAAGAACTCGACGCCCCCGGCACGTTCCACAACCCATACCTAAAGCGAGTACTCGACTAGAACCCCGACACCCACCCGAAATTACTGTTGTAATGACCGCTGAGCGGTGCTGGGGGCAGTAATTTGGGGTTTGGGCTAATGGGTCGGTTATTGATATATAGATGATTCTTCCGTATGGTGGTGGTGTGGCGAGAAGAATTAGCGAGACGGCTCACTTACTACTCACGGCGCTGGCCGAGGGCGAGAATCATGGATACGCGCTGGCGCGGCGAGTTAGTGAGATAACCTCGGCCGAACTCAAGCTAGGGTCTGGCACGCTCTACTCGACGCTCGACCGGCTACTCGCTGACGGCCTCATCGAAGAGGCTGGCGAAGAAACGGTTGACGGCAGGGCTCGACGCAAGTATCGCATCACCCGACGAGGAACTGCCGAAATCGTCCAGCACGTACAGCGACTCAGCCAGCGAGTCGAAGCCATGAACACAGCTCTTGGCCTGACATGAGCAACCGAGACACTTACAACCGCTGGACGAAGCGAGCGTTGTTCGCCTTCCCACCCCGATGGCGCGAAGCCCACGGCGCCGAACTGCTCGATGTCAGCCGAGCCCTAGCAGCCGACTCTTCGAACCGGCCGCCAACTAGCGAGCTGATGGACATAGTCCGGGGTGGACTCGCCGTGCGGCTACGCGACCGGCCGTCGTTCGGCTTGCGGATGCGCTATCGATGGTTGGACCAACCCGTCCCGACTATTTGGCACGATTGGATGCACGACGACTTATCGAGCCGCCTTGTTGGCCTCCGCGCCCTGCTAAGACCGTTACCGATCCAGCTTGTTTCTTGGGCTCTCATTTCTCGCTCAAGCTGGGGTTGGCCACCGGTCTTTGCGCTCATCGCCATCTTCGCAACTACAGCTTTACTGTTTGCGCCGTACAAAGCTCGGCGACTGCGGCGCCAAATCAGTAAGAAGGTCGGCTATGACGTTATGAGCGGTGGCGGGGCATCACCGCCAAAGCAGACAGCAGAGGTTCGCCCCGTCGCACCAACACCTCGGGTACCGATCGACAGCTATGGGCTGCCAATAGCGTTCTGGGCGCTGCTGGCGGGGGTTTCGCTCATAGCGGGCGCGGCACTACCAAACGACCTGCGTCTATCATTTTCACGGTTCTCAGTCGTCGCCGACCCGAACTCGCCCCTCACAGCAGTTCAGGTATTAGCCATATCAGCTGGCTTCGTGGTGCTAGCGGCCGCCCTCGCAACCACGGCGTACCGATTCGGAATGGCTCGCGCTCAACAGCTTCCTAACTACACAATTCACCCGCAAGCATCGGGCACTAGCCAGCGGTTCTGGTGGTTTCTGGCGACTCTGGTCGGAGTCTCTGCAACAACTGTTGGAGCCCTTGGTGTCGCTCCCGACCAGGCATGCGTTGCCATCGGAGCTTTCCTGGCTATTGCTGGATCGCTAGCGCTAACGATTCTAAGAATCGATACAATCCACTCGCTCCTATTAGGGCGACACATTTCGGTCGCCGAGCTACTCGTTGGAGAAGGACCGGTGCCCGCCACCCAACTCCACCCAACCCGTAGGTAGTAGTCCTCCGCCCCAAATTACTGTTGCAATGACCGCTAGGCGGTGCTGGGGGCAGTAATTACAAACCGACTGTCGTAATTACTGTTGCAATGACCGCTAGGCGGTGCTGGGGGCAGCAATTTGGGATTGGGCTATGACGCGGTCGATTATTTGCATTGGGTGGATTGTTGCTACACCGGCGTTGGCTAGGTGCATTGAACACCCGGGGTTCGCGCTGGCTACTAGATCGGGCGTAGCCCGCTCGATCGAGCCCAGTTTCCGTTCGCGAATTTGCTGAGCGAGTTCTGGCTGGAGAACCGAATAAGCGCCGCCAGCACCACAGCACAAGCCTTCGTCGTCTAGCTCCACCAACTCTCGAACGAACCGACGGAGCACCGTACGGGTTGCCTCGTGCACCTGCTGCACGTGGCGTAGATGACACGGGTCTTGCACAGCCACACGCGCATCGAGGGGTTGGAAATCGGCGGCTTCAACGATTTGGTCGAGCTCAGCGATATGAAGTGCCAAGAACTCTTGAACGTCGAAGACCCGTTCCGAGAAAGCCTGAGCCTCCAATGTGCCGAGAAGGTGACCGTAATCCTTCATGGCCGCTCCACAACCGGCCGAGTCGACAACTATGGGCTTATCGCCAGCAAGGTTGGCCATCATCTGGGCGGCCAGCGAGCGAGTCTTGTCTGCCAGACCAGCGTGAGCTTGCAGAGCACCACAGCAAGGTGCCAGTTCGTTGGTGGGTCTTACTCCAAAGCCTGCGGCCTCCAACACTCGCACCCCCGCCTGATGAATGTCTCGTTGCCAGACGTCCATTACACACCCGGTAAAGAACCAGACATCGTCGCCCGAGGCCACCAACGCATCTTGAGTTATCGGGAGATCATTGGGAAGGCCCAAACGCTTTGGAACCAACTTGAGTCTGTTGACCACCGCCAGCGCCGAGGACCCTGCCGCTAGCAGTTTGGGTTTGGCCAACGGCCTGAACGCCAACCGGTGCCACCAAGGGGTCATCAGGTTGGCATCGGCCAACGATTCGCGGGTCTGTTCCATTAGGTGCCCATAAGGAACGCTGCTAGGACAGGCCGGTTCGCAGCCTCGGCACTGCACACACGACTCAAACGCGGCGAGCACTTCCTTGGTTACCGGAGCGTCGCAATCTTGCACCTCGCGCATGAGTTGAATGCGACCGCGCGGCGACATTGTTTCTTCGCCAGTGACCCTATAGGTCGGGCACGAGGGCAAGCAGAGCCCGCATTGCACGCACGCGTTGAGATCGTCGGCATCGAGATTGAGATCCACTACCGACTCACCGACCGACCCGGGTTGAGTCGTGCGGCCGGATCGAACTCGGCCTTCATCCGTTGGGCTACGACGCGCACCGACGGATCGAGAGCGCGCTTCGAAGCTGGGTTAGAAGCCCACATGGTCCCGACCCCGACCGACGCAACAAAGCTGCCGGTGGCAGCGGTATCGAGAGTGTGCAGGCCTGAGGGAGACAGCGACCAGCGGTATTTGGGAAGCTCTGGGGGGCCGTTAGTCTCAGCGAAGCTACCAATGCGCTCGAGCGCCCGACGCTCGGCCGCAACGTCGACATCGTGACCTTCGAGTTGAACCCAGGTCTGTTCACCGTCCCACAGGATCACTGATGGGCGCAGGACGGCATCGGCCACCACGAAGGGGTCGACATCGGGCGACACCAGCCAAGCCGAAACGGCGGGAATGGGGTTGGTCCGAATTATTGCTTCGACGAAACACCCCAACGTGCCGAGCGAGCCCACCATCAGCCGAGGGATATCGAAGCCGGTGACGTTCTTCACCGTTGGGCCGCCGCCCGAAACCATTCGACCCTCGGCCGACACGTAGCGAATTTGCAGCAGTGCTTGTCTGATCCGACCACGGCCGAGAACCCTTAGATCGTTCTCGCCGACGGCGAGCGCGCCGCCTACCGTGCCGCCGCGTTCGGGCAGAGCCGTGCGCTGGCCCTGTTCAGCTAAGGCGGCGTGGAAGTCATCGACCGACAGGCCCACCCGCACGCGAACGGTCATTTCTTCGGGGATGTACTCGACGATGCCAGCTGGAGCTTTGAGCAGCCTGGTGTCATCGGCTGAGGCGCCGCCAAGGGCCCAGCGTGTACGATTTCCAGCGATCGCGACGGGGCCGGAGTCGCCAACCTCTTCGGCGAAGTCGAGCAATACCGGATCGTCGACGGTGAGTAGCGACGTCATCCCCACACCCCGGTGGGTACGCTTCGCAACGCCTGAATATCGGCACAGCTATGGCCGGCGGGAAGAACCTTGCCGGGGTTGGAACGACACGATGGGTCAAACGCTTTGCGCAGACGGCTCTGATGATCCATATCGTCATCGGTAAACATTCGCGCCATGTACTTCTGTTTTTCGACTCCGATTCCGTGCTCGCCCGACAGCACTCCTCCGGCGGCCACCGACGCCTCGAGTATTTCAGCCCCGGCCGCGTGAACAGCGTCGAGCTTTCCCTCGATTCGACCGTCGAACACCAGCAGCGGGTGAAGGTTGCCGTCGCCAGCGTGAAAGACATTCATGACCAGGACATCGTGTCGTTCAGCAATCTCGTATACCTGTTCAAGAACATCGGCCAGCTTTGAGCGCGGCACCACCGTGTCGTGGAGGTAATAGTCGGGTGCGATCTGGGCAATGGCCCCGAATGCGGTCTTGCGCCCTTTCCATAACAAGGCCCGTTCTTCTTCGGTCTCGGCAGCTCGAACCTCGGTTGCACCGTTGGCTCGACCGATTTCTTCGATTCGCTGGGCATCGATATCGATTCCGTCGCTCAAGCCATCGACCTCGGCCAGAAGAACTGCCGCCGCGTCGGTTGGATACCCGGCGCCTACATAGTTCTCGACCGCTTCGGTTATTCGCTGATCCATCACCTCGAGTGCGGCCGGCACAATCCCAGCCGCGATGATGGCGCTGACGGTGTCGGCGGCAGCCCGAACCGAATCGAAGCTGAGCAGCAACGTGCGAACGTCGGGAGCATTTGGGGTAATCGTGACAGCGATGCGGGTAGCGAACCCGAGGGTGCCCTCGCTGCCGACGAAGGCGCCGCGAAGGTCATAGCCAACTGGTTCGGCGTCGAGACCGCCAAGCATCAGTACCTCGCCCGACGCTAAGACCACTTCGATCGCCACCACGTGGGCATTGGTGACGCCATAGGCCAGACAGTGCGGTCCGCCGGAGTTGTTGGCCACGTTGCCGCCGATTGTGCACACCTGTTGGCTGGACGGGTCGGGAGCAAAGTGAAATCCGAGTGGTCGCAGCTGGTTGGTGAGATCGAGGTTGATAACGCCGGGCTCGACCCAAGCGATTCGGTTCTTGAAATCGACTTCGAGGACCTCGTTCATCTTGGTGGCCGCAATCACTACCGGAGCACCTAACGGAATCGCTCCGCCCGCTAGGCCGGTTCCGGCACCTCGCGGAACTATCGAACGGCCGTGCCGTTCAGCGATGACCATGATCGCCTGCACCTCTTTGGTGGAGACCGGGAAACAAACAGGGCCCGAAACTCCGCCGGTAAACACCGAAGAGTCCTTGCCCAGCAGCGATCGATTTGCACCGTCATCCTTGACCCGATCGGGCGCCAAAGCGGTTCGAAGCTCGGCGACTAAGGGATCGACGTCATCATCTGACCCATAGATGATGCTCTTGAATCGGTCGAAGGCCATTAGCTAGTGAGACGTGGCCTTGAGTTCGAGGCGACGGGCGTGCAGGATCGGCTCGGTGTAGCCCGATGGCTGCTCGACACCGCTAAACACCAGGTCGCAGGCGGCCTTAAACGCTATGCCATCGAACCCGGGTGCCATTGGCAGATACAGCGGATCATCGGCATTCTGTGCATCGACCACAGCCGCCATTCGACGCATCGTCTCAGTGATCTGATCGCTTGTGACCACTCCATGATGAAGCCAGTTCGCCATATGCTGAGACGATATCCGACAGGTTGCGCGGTCCTCCATCAGGCCGACGTTGTCGATATCTGGAACCTTGGAACAGCCAACACCTTGGTCGACCCAGCGCACGACATAGCCAAGAATGCCTTGGGCATTGTTGTCGAGTTCGGCCTTGATGTCGTCGGTCGACCAGTTGGGGTCGAGCTCGATCGGAATGGTTAATAACTGATCTAGCGTTCCTCTTGCTCCGCCTTCGGCGAGCTCGTCTTGAACGGCCGCAACGTCGACCTGGTGGTAGTGCGTTGCGTGCAGCGTGGCGGCGGTGGGCGACGGCACCCACGCGCAGTTGGCGCCCGACCTGGGATGGGCAATCTTTTCGACCAGCATGTTGCCCATCAAGTCGGGGGCGGCCCACATACCCTTTCCAATCTGGGCCTTGCCGCGAAAGCCTGCTGCAAGACCGGTGTCGACGTTCCAGTCCTCGTAGGCGCCAATCCAGGTCTGAGACTTCATCTCCGACTTGCGGACGAACGGACCAGCTTGCATGGAGGTGTGGATTTCGTCGCCGGTGCGATCGAGAAAGCCGGTATTGATGAAAGCGATTCTCGACTTGGCCGCCCGAATGCACTCTTTGAGGTTGAGCGTGGTTCGGCGCTCTTCGTCCATTACCCCGATCTTGACCGTATTTTGTTTCAAACCGAGCACCTGTTCGACCTTGGCGAATATCTCATCGGTGAACGCCACTTCTGCTGGACCGTGCATTTTGGGCTTCACCACGTACACCGACCCAGCGCGAGAGTTGCGATCGACCCCGTCGGCTTCGGATTTATTGAGATCGTGCTTCGCGCACAGCACGGTGATCATGGCGTCGAGCAAGCCTTCGGGGGCCTCGTTGCCGTCACGGTCGAGAACGGCCGGGTTGGTCATGAGGTGCCCGACGTTGCGCACCAACATTAGCGCCCGTCCAGGTTTGGTGAAGGCCTCGCCTGACGGAGCTGAATAGGGGCGGTCGGGGTTGAGGGTACGAGTGAAGGTTTGCTCGCCCTTGGTTACCGACTCGCAAAGATCACCCTTCATCAGCCCCAGCCAGTTGCGGTAGGTGACAGCTTTGTCCTCGGCATCGACGGCCGCCACCGAGTCTTCGCAATCCATGATCGCAGTTACTGCCGATTCGAGAATCAGGTCTGCAACCCCCGCCGCGTCGGTGTTGCCGATGTCGTGCTGGTGATCGATCGCGATCTCGACACACAGTCCGTGGTTTTCTAACAAGATGGCATCGGGTGCTGCGGCTTCGCCGGAGAAACCAACAAAGGCGACAGGTGTAGCAAGACCGCTGTTTGTGCCGTCAAGCGAAACCGTCAGAGAGCCATCGACGACCGCGTATCCGGTCGCATCGACGTGGGAACCTTCAGCGAGCGGGAACACCTTGTCGAGAAACTCTCGACCCCAAGCGATAACTCGCGCGCCGCGCTCGGCATCGAAGGGGCCACTAGGTGCCAGGTCACCCATGGCGTCGGTGCCGTAGAGAGCGTCGTACAGCGACCCCCAGCGAGCGTTTGCTGCGTTCAGGGCGTAGCGGGCATTCATCACCGGCACCACCAGCTGGGGTCCAGCGATCGTGGCAATCTCGGCGTCGACCCCGACCGTATCGATCACAAAGTCAGGACCTTCTGGAACCAGGTAGCCCAGCTCTTCGAGAAAGCCTCGATAAGCGTCGCCGTCGTGAGCCCCCTCGCTCGAATGCGACCGGTGCCACTGGTCGATCGAAGTCTGCATGGCGGCGCGGACTTCGAGCAGGTCGCGGTTCTTCGGACCCAATTCGTGGATCAGTTCGGACAAGCCAGCGAAAAAATCTGCGGCATCGACCCCCGACCCGGGCAGAGCCTCGTCCACCAGAAAGCTATGGAGCGGAACGGCTATCTGTAGACCTTCAACTTCAACTGACGACACGAACAATCCTTTGGTGGTGAACTGGTTGTTGCTGATACTTTATGCGCTGCGGTCAGTTCTTGGTGATTGCATCAACCAACCAGGGTAGAGAACCTCCGGCGCCATCCTGGGATCAGCGAGATTGTACGACGGGTTCTACCGCTTCGACGTAGTCGATGAGTCGGCTGGCGAGTTCAAATGCGAGTTCGTCATCGGACGGGTCGATACCTGACCAAACCTCGCTGAGACGGCGCCACGAATCGCGGCCCAAAAACACGTCGGC